>NZ_LZKK01000034.1 GCF_001672815.1 Mycobacterium sp. E796
GGCCGAGATGGGCTGTGCCAGCGTGACCGCCTGCGACACCTGCCCCCACGCGGTGCGTTGTTCGCGCGGCAACGCCGCCCTGGCCGGCGTGGAGGTGGACGTCCGCCTGGGATCGTGGACCGAAGCCGTCGACTGGGCGCCGTTCGACGTGGTGGTGGCCAATCCTCCCTATGTCCCGGCCCCGCCCGCCGGCGTTGCCGCGCGAACAACGCACCGCGTGGGGGCAGGTGTCGCAGGCGGTCACGCTGGCACAGCCCATCTCGGCCGCGGCGATCGCGACGAATCCGCTACCTGTGCAAAGGTCGAGGACCCGTCGTCCCGGAATGAGGGCGGTGTGGTGCATCGCGTCGACCAGCAACCGGGAATCCTCTTGGGGCCGATACACATTGTGCGCGACCGAGATCGCGGGCTCTGGATATGTCGTTGTCAACGTGGGCCTTTCGCTCAGCCTGACAGGGATCGCCGTGGCGATCACGGCCTGACCTGTGTAATGCCCGCAAACTTGCGGGTTAAAACGGTCCGGCGGCGGCTATCCCGCGTTGCCGGAGGCGAATTGCTTGACGATGGTCTCGCAAAACGCCGGCAGGTCCGACGGTGAGCGGCTGGTGATCAGGTTGCCGTCAACCACCACCTCTTCGTCCACCACGTGGGCGCCGGCGTTGCGCAGGTCCGTGCGGATGCTGGGGTACGAGGTCAGCGTGCGCCCCACGGCCACGCCGGCCTCCACCAACGTCCACGGTCCGTGGCAGATTGCGGCGACCGGCTTGCCGGAGACGACGAAGTCGCGGACGAACTTGACCGCAGCCTCGTCCAGACGCAATTTGTCCGGGTTGACAGTGCCGCCCGGGAGTACCAGGCCGCCGAAGTCGTCCACCGACGCGTCCGACACCGCGCGGTCGACGGGGAAGGTGCCCGCGGGCTCGAGATCGTGGTTGCGAGCCTGGATTTCGCCCGGCTTCAACGACAGCACCTCGACCTCGGCGCCGGCTTGCTCCAGGGCCGCGCGTGGCTGCTCCAGTTCCACCTTCTCCACGCCATCGGCCGCCAGGATGGCGATCTTTGTCCCTTGCAACTCATTTGACATCGCGATACCTCCTTCACTGGGTCGTGGATACGGACGACTTGCGTCTCCATCGCGAAGCGGGCGCGTAATGCCGCAAAACCGCTGTTGCACAGCAACTTGCAGGCCGCCTGCCCGCCCGGCCCAAAGCCTTCGTTCGTACGTCAAACAGCCGGTGGTCGCCCGAAGCCCACGTTGGCTGTCGGATACCCGGGCAGAAACGGCCCAAACTTGTGATCAACCAGCAGCGTCGCGCAGCGCGTCGAGCAAAGGCTGGGCGGCCTCTTTGAGGAAGAGGTCCTGCGTCTCGCCGCCGATCTGGACCAGCGCGATGTCGGTGAACCCGGCCTCCCAGTAGGGTCGGACCGCCTCGACGATCGCGTCCAGGTCCGGACCGCACGGAATCGACTCGGCAACGTCGTCGGGCCGCACGAACTGGGTCGCGCCGGCGAAACCGGCCGGAGTCGGCAGGTCGGCGTTGACCTTCCAGCCGCCGCCGAACCAGCGGAACTGGTCGTGCGCGCGCTGGATGGCGGCATCCCGGTCGGGATCCCACGACACCGGGATCTGGCCGACCACCCTGCCGCCGCCGGCGAGGTTGGCGGCCTGGCGCGCGGCGTGCCACTCGCGGACGAGGTCCGCGTCGGGCTCCACGGCTATCAGGTGTTCAGCCAGCCTGGCAAACCTCTCGACGCCCTTCGCCCCGGACATCGCGACCCCGATGCCGATCGGGACGTCCGGCACGTCCCACAGCCGCGCCGAGTCCACCTGGAAGTACTCGCCGCGCCAGTTCACCAGCTCGCCGCCGAACAGCTCCCGGATGATCTTGATGGCTTCGCGCAGCATGTCCTGCCGGCGCTCGACGGTGGGCCAACCCCTGCCGACGACGTGTTCGTTGAGGTTCTCGCCGCTACCCAGGCCGAGGGTGAACCGGCCGTCGGACAGGATCTGCACGGTGGCGGCCTGCTGCGCGACGATCGCGGGGTGATACCGCATCGTCGGGCAGGTCACGTACGTGTACAGGTCCACCCGTTCGGTGGCGTGCGCCACCGCACCCAGCACCGCCCAGGCGTTCGGCGCGTGCCCCTGCGACGTCAGCCAGGGCGAGAAGTGGTCACTGCACACCTCGAAGTCGAACCCGCGATCTTCGGCTGAAACTGCATGCCGCACAAGGTCTTTGGGTCCACTCTGCTCGGTCATCAAAGTGTAGCCAAAATTCGTCATAGCCAACTGGATACCCAAGCGTTGCTCGTCGTAACGGCGCGGCAAAAAATCGGAGTGTGAATCGTGGGCACTGCGTGTGAACCCTGGGCGGACGAATCGCCGAAATCCCGCCCTCAGCACACATCGAAAACCGCCACCGCACACTCAAGGCGGTGCGGCTAGTCCGCGGTGGTGATGGAGTCTCCCGTGACGCCCGCCGCCCGGCGGGCCGCCAGCCTGCGCTTCTGCGGCTCGATCGTGTAGCGGGGGTCGCGGGTCGACTCCAGCCCCGCCTCGAAGAACCCGAACCGCAGCATTGCCGAGCCCGTCAGCAGCGCCATGCCGGACAGGGCGGCGACGCCGCGGTGTTTTCCGCCGAGCAATGCGCCCAAACCGCCTGCGGCCGCGAGCCGTTCGCTCCACGCCAGCAACCGGCCGGGCCTGCCGTGGTGCAGCGGTTCCCTGGTCACCGGGTCCATCCGGTGTTCGGTGAACTTGGCGGAGACCAGATCGCTCACCGCGCCGATGACGGCCAGGGTGCGGGCGGGCCCGGCCTCGGCGACCGGGGTGGTGATCATCGCCAATCCCGATGCGGCCAGGGTCGCCGAGCTCGCGAACACGAACGGCAAATCTTTGTAGGCGGCGTTCCACGTCGGGGTTGCGGTGTCGCTGAGCAGCACCGCGGTGTAGACGGCAAGCGGCGGCGCGAAGAGCGCGGCTTCCAATCCGGCCGGGCCCTCGATGGCGCGCAGCACGGGCCGCAGCGGGCCCAGCGGGATGCGCTCGCCGGTCATCCGGTCGATCTCGGAGACTGCGGCCACCCCGATCCCGGCGCTGAAGGAGCTGAGGATCCACGATCCGACGCTCATCGGCGAGGTCAGCTTGATCGTGCGCAGCATGTTGACGAAACGCTCGGGCCGGCCAAGGTCCTTCACCAGCGCGACCGCGCCCAGCATCACCGCGATCAGGGCGGACAGCCTGGTGTTGCGGCGCAGCTTGTCCCGGCCGGTGAGCTGGGCGCCGGCCGCCAACAGGCCCGAGCCACCGGCGACGCCGCCCAGGAACAGGTATGCCGCCACTTCGTGTCCCCACGGCGCGGGCTTGACCACCGGGCGTCCGTAATACGAGCTGAATTCCGCTTCGGGCACCATCGGCATCTCGCGCGAGCCGTCGGCACCGCCCTTGCGCCCCTTGCCCTTTCCGTTGCGCCGCCGGCCGCCCGTCGGCTCGGGCGGGCGCAGGCTGTCGAATTCCGAGGTGGTCACCTGCTCCTCCAGAACGCCAGCACCGCCGCGCCGAGCATGCCGGCCGCGGCCAGGCCGGCCCGCTTGAACATTTCGGGCAGGTCGGCCGTGCACACCCGCGGGTCGGGCGGGAGCCCGTAGACCTCCGGCTCGTCGAGCAACAAGAAGATCGAGCCGGTGCCGCCCACCCCGTCGCACTCGTTGGCGCCGTAGAGGCGGGCCTCCGTCAGCCCCTGGGCATGCAACGCGGCGACCCGCTCCCGCGCCTTGACCACCAGGTCGTCGTGGTCGCCGAACTTGATCGAGGTGGTCGGGCAGGTCTGGGCGCACGCCGGTATCTGGTCCTCGACCAGGCGGTCGTAGCACAGGGTGCACTTCTGGGCCACCCCGGAAACCGGTTTCTCGCTAGGGGAACCCGGTCGCTGCGCCGGCGTCGTATAGGTGCCGTCGCTGCGCCGCTCGACCACCCCGAACGGGCACCCCGCGACGCACGTGCCGCACCCGTTGCAGACATCGGCCTGCACGACGACCGTGCCGAATTCGGTGCGGAACAACGCGCCGGTCGGGCAGACGTCGAGGCACCCGGCGTGCGTGCAGTGCTTGCACACGTCCGACGACATCAGCCAGCGGAACTCGGGCGTGTCCGGCGGGCTGGTGTCCGGAGGTGCCGGCACGGCGGGCATGCCTAAATCGGTTAGTGCCCGGCCGGATTCGCGCGCCTGCTCGATGCGGTCGCGGCCCTGCTCGATGAACGCGACGTGCCGCCATGTGCTGGCGCCCAGCGCGCCGGTGTTGTCGTACGACGAACCCAGCAACTCCAGCTCCCCGTCGCGAGGGTTGCGGTTCCATTCCTTGCACGCGACCTCGCAGGCCTTGCAGCCGATGCAGATCGAGGTGTCGGTGAAAAATCCCTTGCGCGGCTTGGGAACTGCCCAACCTGCTTCGGCGGCCGGGTCAGACGGTCCGCTCAGCTGGCCCATCGGCTCCCCCTTCCCCGACGGCGTCGCTCACTCGTACATTTCCCGTCTCGGCGGTGGCGCCCGCGCGAGATTGGTATTCGGCGATCAGGCGCAGCAGCTGTTCGCCCTGCGGTCGGCGGCCCGGCCGGATGTCACACGACCCGGCCTTCGACTCTTGAATCTGCACGTTGGGATCCAGTGTGACGCCCAGCAAGTCGTTGGCCGCGTCCCCGCTGACCACGGCGTCGCCGCCGACGCCCCAGTGGTACGGCAACCCGATCTGATGCACCGTGTGGCCGTTGATCACCAGCGGCGCAACGCGTTCGGTGACCAGCACCCTCGCCTCGATTGCCGAGCGGGGCGAGATGATCGTCGCCCACCCATACGGCTCCAGGCCGCGCTCGGCGGCCAGCTCCGGGGACACCTCGCAGAACATCTCCGGCTGCAGCTCCGACAGGTAGGGCAGCCACCGGCTCATGCCGCCGGCGGTGTGGTGCTCGGTGAGCCGGTAGGTGGTGAACACGTACGGATACACGTCGGCCCCGGGCTCGCCGGCGCTGGGCGCGCTCAGGTTGTCCTTGCGCGGGAACGTGATTCGCGACGGATTCCGTTGCTGCGGATACAACGCGTTGGCGACCGGGGACTCCTGCGGCTCGTAATGCGTGGGCAGCGGCCCATCGACCATCCCCTTCGGGGCGAACAGCCAGGCTTTGCCGTCGGCCTGCATGATGAACGGGTCGTCGCCGGCCAGTGCATCGGGGCCGCCGATGTCCGGATCCGGCCGGACGTGGGGGGCGCGGTCGACGGGGAAATCGGGCACGTCGTCGCCGACCCAACGGGCGCGCTGCTCATCCCACCAGATGTAGCGCTTGCGCTCACTCCACGGTTTGCCGTCCGGGTCGGCCGATGCGCGGTTGTACAGGATGCGCCGGTCGGCCGGCCAGGCCCAACCCCACTCGGACTGGCTGGGACTCGGACCGCCCAGCGGCGCCCGCCGGGCGGCCTGGTTGACCCCTTCGGCATACACCCCCGAGTAGATCCAGCAGCCGCATGACGTCGAGCCGTCGGCCCCCAGCTCGGTGTACCCCGGCACGGGCTGGCCGGCTTTGGGCCCGGTCAGGTAGCAGCCGCTGATCTCGGCGAGCACCGCGGTGGGGTCGGGCTCGCCATGCTCGTCGGTGGGATAGTCCCAGGTCAGGTCCAGCAGCGGCCGGTCCCGTTCGTCGGTAGAGCCGGCCAGCCGCTGCCGGATTCGCTTGCCCAGCTCGACGAAGAATTGCAGCTCGCTCTGGCAGTCGCCGGGCGGGTCGACGGCTTTGTGGCGCCACTGGACGAGGCGTTGGGTCTGGGTGAACGATCCGGCCTTCTCGACGTGGGTGGCCGCGGGGAAGAAGAACACCTCGGTCTCGATGTCCTCGGTTCTCAGCTCGCCGGAAGCGATTTCGGGGCCGTCCTTCCAGAAGGTGGCCGACTCGATGAGGTTCAGATCGCGGACCACCAACCACTTCAGGCGCGACATGCCCATGCGCTGCAACCGACCGTGCGCCGAGCCGACGGCCGGGTTCTGGCCGAGCAGGAAGTACCCGTCGACCTCGTCGTCGAGCATCGACATGACCGTCTGGTACGTGCCGTGCGGGCCGGACAGCCGCGGCAGGTAGTCGTAGGCCCAGTCGTTGTCCGCCCGGGCGGCGTCTCCCCACCACGCCTTGAGCAGGCTGACGAAGTAGGTGTCCGCGTCGGCCCAGAAACCCTTCTGATTCTTCGGGCCGACCGCTTCGATGTACTCCCGGAACGTGTCGTGGACGCCGGCCTTCGGCATCGACAGGTAGCCGGGGAGCAGGTTGAACAACGTCGGAATGTCGGTCGACCCCTGGATGGTGGCGTGACCGCGCAGCGCCATGATCCCGCCGCCCGGGCGACCGACGTTGCCGAGCAACAGCTGCAGAATCGTTGCGGTGCGGATGAATTGGGCCCCCAGCGTGTGCTGAGTCCAGCCGACGGCGTAGGCGAAACAGGTGGTGCGCTCACGCCCTGAGTTCTCGACGATCGAGCGGGCCAGGTAGTCGAAGTCTTCGGCGCTGATGCCGCAGACGTCGCGCACCATTTCCGGCGTGTAGCGCGCGTAGTGGCGCTTGACGATCTGAAACACGGTGCGGGGATGCTGCAGGGTCTCGTCGCGCATCACGCGAGCGTGCGGCAAGGGCGGACCGCCGCTGCCGTGGGCATCGCCGGCCGCTCGGGCGGACGCGCTGGCGCCGTGCTCTCGGCGGTGGCTTTCGGCCTCTTCCTGCCCCGCGTACGCCCAGGTCGTTGAGTCGTATTGCCCCGTCTCGGGATCGTAACCGGAGAACAGCCCGCCCAGATCCTCTGTGTCGCGGTAATTTTCGTTGATCAGGGTGGCCGCGTTGGTGTACGCGACGACGTACTCTTTGAACCAGAGTTCGGCAGAGATGATGTGGTTGATCAGCGCCCCGAGCAGCACCACGTCAGAGCCGGCCCTGATCGGGATGTGCTTGTCCGAGACCGCGGACGTACGAGTAAACCGCGGATCGACGTGAATCACCTTGGCACCGCGGGATTTCGCCTCCTCGACCCACTGGAAGCCGACGGGATGACACTCGGCCATGTTCGAGCCCTGGATGACAATGCAGTCCGCGTTGGCCATGTCTTGCAGTGTTTGGGTGGCGCCACCGCGCCCGAAGGAGGTCCCCAGACCGGGAACCGTGGAGCTGTGTCAAATACGAGCTTGGTTCTCGATCTGAATGGCGCCGGCGGCGGTGAAGAGCTTCTTGATGACGTAGTTCTCTTCGTTGTCCAGTGTGGCACCGCCGAGCGCGGCGATCTTCATGGTGCGCCGCAGCGGATGTCCCTTCTTGTCGATGTCCTGCCAGGAATGGCGGCGCGCCTCGACGAAGCGGTCGGCCACCATGTCGATCGCGGTGTCCAGCTCGAGGGGCTGCCACTCGGTCGCTCGTGGAGCGCGGTAGAGCACCTTCAGCTGCCGGCCCGGCGAGTTCACCAGCTGTTCACTGGCAGCACCCTTGGGACACAAGCGGCCTCGTGAGATCGGCGAGTCCGGGTCGCCCTCGATCTGGACCACCCGTTCGTCCTTGACGTAAACCTTCTGCCCGCAGCCGACGGCGCAGTAGGGGCAGATGCTTTGGACCACGCGGTCGGCCGTCGTCGTGCGCGGCGCGACGGCGCGGGTCTGTTTCGAGGTGACGGCCGACCCGCGGCCGAGCTTGTCTCCCGAGCGCAGCTGACGCACGACGGGCCACTCCAGGAAAAGCTTGCGCATAGCCATGGCCTCTACCCTAGTGCGCGCGCCCGAAACCCCGCCCGCTCAGCGCACCACGATCGTGCGCTCGCCGCGCGGCACCAGCTCCCCGATGACGGGCGCCCCGGGAATCTCGCCGGCGATCAGCAAACCGCCGGAGGTTTGCGCGTCGGCGAGCAGCAGGGCCTCGTTCTCGGCGACCGCGGACAGGTCGGCGTGCGGTGCCACCCAGTCGAGGTTGCGCCGGGTGCCGCCGCTGACATAGCCGGCCGCCAGGGCCACGCGCGCGCCATCCAAATAGGGCACCGCCGCCGAGTCGATCACCGCGGTGACGCCGCTGGCCCGTGCCATCTTGTAAAGGTGGCCCAGCAGGCCAAAACCCGTTATGTCCGTGGCACATTCGGCGCCCGCTGCCAGCGCCGCGGCGGCCGCGTCGGCGTTGAGCGTGGTCATCACGTCGATCGCCTGCTCGAAGCGCTCCCCGGTGGCCTTGTGCCTGCTGTTCAGGACGCCGATGCCGAGCGGCTTGGTCAGCGACAGCGGCGTGCCGGGTTTGCCGGAGTCGTTGCGCAGCAACCGGTTCGGGTCCGCGACCCCGGTGACGGCCAGCCCGTATTTCGGCTCAGGGTCGTCGACGCTGTGCCCGCCGGCGAGGTGGCAGCCGGCGAGGCCGCAGACGTCCAGCCCGCCGCGCAGCGTCTCCGCCGCCAGCTCGAACGGCAGCACGTCGCGCGGCCAACCCAGCAGGTTCACCGCGACCACCGGGCGCCCGCCCATCGCGTACACGTCGGACAGCGCGTTGGTGGCCGCGATCCGGCCCCAGTCGTAGGCGTCGTCCACCACCGGGGTGAAGAAGTCCGTCGTCGCGATCAGTGCCGTGCCGCCGTCGATCCGGACCGCCGCGGCGTCGTCGCCGTGGTCGAGCCCGACCAGCAGCTCGCCGAGCGGGTCGCGTGGCGCGGCCGGCCCGAGTCCGCGGACGATGTCCTCCAGTTCACCGGGCGGGATCTTGCACGCGCAGCCGCCACCGTGGGCGTACTGGGTCAGTCGGTAAGGCACGAAGTCCATACTTGTCGACATGGTCCGAGGAGGCGTGTCCGGTCTGGTGACCGGCGCGGTCTTCAAAACCGTCGAACGGCAGACGCTGCCGCTGGCGGGTTCGATTCCCGTCCGCCTCCGCCATACTCCCTCGAGCCCGACATGAGCGACCCGCGCCGACGGGTGCCCGGGACCGACGTCCTGCTCGCCGATCCGCGCCTGGTCGAAGCGCAACGCGTGCTGGGCCGCGCACTGGTGAAGTCGGTGATCGTGGAGGCACAGCGGCTGGCGCGTGCCGGCGAGATCGAGCCCGAGCGCGTCGCCGAGCACGCCGTCGCCGCCCTTCCCGCCACCGCGTCGAGCCTGCGGCCCGTCCTCAACGCGACCGGCGTCGTCGTGCACACCAACCTGGGCCGGGCGCCGCTGTCGCGGGCCGCCGTCGACGCGGTGGTCGCCGCGGCCGGGACGACGGACGTCGAGTTCGACCTGGCGACGGGCCGGCGCGCGCGACGCGGCCGGGGCGCGCTGGCCGCCCTGGCGCGCGCGGTGCCCACCGCGGGCGGCGTGCATGTCGTCAACAACAACGCCGCCGCGCTGCTGCTGACCGCCCTGGCGCTGGCTGGGGGCTCGTCGGGGGGCAAGGAGATCGTGCTCAGCCGCGGTGAGTTGGTGGAGATCGGCGACGGCTTCCGCATCCCCGAGCTGCTGGCGTCCACCGGTTCGCGGCTGCGCGAGGTCGGCACCACCAACCGCACCAGCCTGCGCGACTACGCCGACGCGATCGGGCCCGACACCGGTTTCGTGCTCAAGGTGCACCCGTCCAACTTTCACGTCACCGGGTTCACCTCGGCCGTCGGCGTCACGCAGCTGAAGGAGCTGAACGTCCCGCTCGTGGTCGACATCGGCTCCGGGCTGCTGGCGCCGCACCCGCTGCTGCCCGACGAACCCGACGCCACGTCGATGCTGCGCGACGGCGCCAGCCTGGTCACCGCGAGCGGCGACAAGCTGCTCGGCGGTCCGCAGGCCGGCCTGCTCTTCGGTGACGCCGAGCTCATCGAGCGGCTGCGCCGGCATCCGGCGGCGCGCGCCCTGCGCGTGGACAAGCTCACCCTCGCCGCGCTGGAGGCGACGCTGGCGGGCCCGCCGCCGCCGGTGGCCCAGGCGCTGGACGCCGACGTGGCGCGGCTGCGGGCCCGCGCCGAATCGCTTGCCGACCGGCTGCCCGGGGCGGTCGCGGTGGACTGCGTCGCCGCGGTCGGCGGCGGGGGTGCGCCGGGCGTCGAGTTGCCCAGCGCGGCGGTGAGCCTGCCGGAGTCGTACGCCGCCGCCCTGCGCGCCGGAAGCCCGCCGGTCGTCGGCCGCCTGGAATCCGGCCGCTGCCTGCTCGACCTGCGCACGGTGGCGCCGGAGGACGACGAGCTGCTGGCGGCGGCGGTGCGGGCATGTTCGTCGTAGCCACGGCCGGGCACGTCGACCACGGGAAGTCGACCCTGTTGCACCGGCTCACCGGCATGTGGCCCGACCGGCTCGCCGAGGAGCGGCGCCGGGGCCTGACCATCGACCTGGGCTTCGCGTGGACCGAGGTCGGCGGCCGACAGGTCGCGTTCGTCGACGTGCCCGGCCACGAACGGTTCGTCGCGAACATGCTCGCGGGCGTCGGCCCGGTGCCGGCCGTCTTGTTCGTCGTCGCCGCCACCGAGGGCTGGATGCCGCAGTCCGAAGAACACCTGACGGCGCTCGACGCGCTCGGGGTCCGGCACGGGCTGCTGGTGATCAGCAAGGCCGACCTCACCGATCCCGATCCGGCAATCGAGCGCGCGCGCGAACGGTTCGCCGCCACCTCGCTCGGCGACGTGCCCGTCGCGGTCGGCACCGACCTCGAGCGGGTGCGCACGGAGCTGGCGGCACTGATCGACCGGCTGCCGCCGCCGGACCGCAACGCCGACGTGCGGCTGTGGGTCGACCGGTCATTCTCCGTCCGGGGCGCGGGCACGGTGGTGACCGGGACGCTGGCGGCAGGCACCATCCGGGTGGGCGACGAGCTGGAACACGCCGGCCGCCGCGTGACGGTCCGCGCGCTGCAGTCGTTGGGCCGCAACGAAATCGAGGTCGGCGCGGTGGCGCGGGTGGCGCTGAACCTGCGGGGGCTGGACCGCCACGACATCGGCCGCGGGGACACCGTCCGGACGCCGGGCGTGTGGCTGGACACCGCGGAGATCGACGTCGGCCTGCGGTCGGCCGGCACCCTGCACCGCCAGCTGGTGCTGCACGTCGGGTCCGCCGCCGTGCCGGTCCAGGTGCGCCAACTGGGGACCGCCGCGGCGCGGCTGCGCCTGGCGAACCCGCTGCCGTTGCGGGTCGGTGACGTCGGGCTGCTGCGCGATCCCGGGGAGCACCGGATCGCGGCCGGCATCGAAGTGCTCGACGTCCGGCCGCCCGGGCTGCGCCGCCGGGGCGCGGCGCGCGAACGCGCCGCCGAGCTGGGGACCGGCCGGGTCCGCCCGCCTGACTGCGCGCGGGCGAGCGACCTGCGCGCCATGGGCCTGCCGGCGCGCGGGCAGCGGGTGGGCGACTGGGTGGTGGACCCGCAGTGGTGGGCCGAACGGCGCGACCGCGCGACCGAGGCGGTCCGGCAGTGGGCGGGCGAGCACGACGTCGCGGCGGGCATGCCGCTCGAGACGCTGCGGCAACGCGCCGGGCTGCCCGCCGCCGAACTGCTGCCGCCGCTGCTCGCCGGAACCGGCCTGGAGGTGGCCGACGGGCGGGTCCGTCCGCCCGGGGCGGCCCTGCCGGCCCGCGTCGACAAGGCGGTGCGCGCGATCGAGGAATGGCTGGCCGCCGAGCCGTTTCGCGCGCCGGAGGC
>NZ_LZKK01000035.1 GCF_001672815.1 Mycobacterium sp. E796
CCTCATGCCCAACCCGGGTACCCCCGGGGGCGGGCGGGGGCGTGGGCGCCGGCCCCGGGGGGGGGCGGGGGGGGGGGGCCCGCCCCCCCCCGCCACCGGGTCGACGAGCTGATCCTAGAGGGCAGCGCGGGTGGCGCGGTGACCGGCGTCCGCGGCACCGTGCTGGAGCCGTCGGCCGAGGCACGCGGTGTGGCGTCGTCGCGAAACGCGTTGGGGCAGTTCGAGTTCCGGGCTTCCGCGGTGATCGTCACGAGCGGCGGCATCGGCGGCAATCACGAGCTGGTGCGCAGGAACTGGCCCAGGCGGATGGGCCGCGTGCCCGAGCAGTTGCTCAGCGGCGTGCCCGCGCACGTCGACGGCAGGATGATCGGCATCTCCCAGCGGGCCGGCGCGCGGGTCATCAACCCCGACCGGATGTGGCATTACACGGAGGGCATCACCAACTACGACCCGATCTGGCCGCTGCACGGCATCCGCATCATCCCGGGCCCGTCGTCGCTGTGGCTGGACGCGTCCGGCAAGCGGTTGCCGGTGCCCCTGTATCCCGGCTTCGACACCCTCGGCACGCTCGAGCACATCACCAAGTCCGGCCATGACTACACCTGGTTTTTGTTGAACGCCAAGATCATTGAGAAGGAGTTTGCGCTCTCCGGCCAGGAGCAGAACCCCGACCTGACCGGTCAGAGCGTGCGCGAGCTGGTGCGCAACCGGGCCAGCTCCGGGCCTCCGGCACCGGTGCAGGCCTTCATCGACCGGGGCGTGGACTTCGTCAGCGCGGACTCGCTTCGCGAGCTGGTGAGGGCGATGAACAAGCTGCCCGACGTGGAGCCCCTGGACTACGCCACGGTGGAGGCCGAGGTGACCGCCCGGGACCGCGAGGTGGCCAACCGGTTCAGCAAGGACGGCCAGATCACCGCGATCCGCGCGGCGCGCGGCTACTGGGGCGACCGGCTGGGCCGGGTGGTGGCGCCGCACCGGCTGACCGACCCGAAGGCCGGGCCGCTGATCGCCGTCAAGCTGCACATCCTCACTCGAAAGACGTTGGGCGGCATCGAGACCGACCTGGCCGGGCGGGTGCTGACGGCCGACGGCACCCCGCTGACGGGGCTGTATGCGGCCGGCGAGGTGGCTGGCTTCGGCGGCGGCGGCGTGCACGGGTACCGGGCGCTGGAGGGCACGTTCCTGGGCGGCTGCATTTTCTCCGGGCGCGCCGCCGGCCGCGGCGCCGCTGACGACATCACCTAGTTCTGACTGCTCGCGGCTAGAAGGTGACCGCGCTTTCTTCGGGCAGCACCTGGAAGTCGGTGGTGGTCATCTCGGTGAGCCGACCGTAGTAGATGCCCCGCGCGTCGGGGGCGATGATTCCCTGGTGGATCGGCACCGCCCGCGCCGGCGCCACCGCGCGCAGGTAGTCGACTGCCTCGGCGATCTTCATCCACGGCGCCGCCGCCGGAGCGGCCAGCACGTCCACCGGCTCGTCGGGCACGAACAGCGCGTCACCGGGGTGCATCAGTCGCGCCGCGTGGCCGCCGTCGCCGATCAGAAACGAAATGTTCTCTATCACAGGGATTTCCGGGTGGATCACGGCGTGCCGGCCGCCGACGGCGCGGACGGTCAGCTCGCCGATCTGCAGCTCGTCGCCGACGTGCACCGCCCGGCAGGGCGTGCCCAGCTGCTCGGTGGTTTGCGGATCGGCGTAGAGCTCCGCCTCGGGGTTTCCCTCGAGCAGCGCGGGCAGCCGGCTGACGTCGACGTGGTCGGGGTGCTGGTGGGTGATCAGGATGGCGGACAGTCCGGTGATTCCCTCGAAGCCGTGCGCGAAGGAACCGGGATCAAAAAGCACACGCGTGTTGTCGAACTCGGCGAGTAGGCAGGAATGGCCGAAGTGCGTAAGTTGCATATCTACGATTGTGCCCTGACGGGGGTGGTGCCGATGCGGGTGATCCTGGCGGCGATGCTGGCTGTCGGCGGCTTCGCGGTGGCTCTGATCGTGGTGGTACCCGCCCATGCGGACCCGGAGACCTGCCCGACGGTGTGCGACCAGATTCCCAACAGCGCCTGGATTCAGCAGCGCGCGGTGCCGCTGGACCCGGTGTACCGCTGGCCGGCGCTGGCCGGCTCGTCGGTTCCGCTGACGGGCACCGGGACGGCGAGGTTTCGCTTCGAGGACCTGTGTGCCTCGCCGGAGGCGTCGCAGGACGCCCGCGCCTCGGCGGTCGCGGCGCGCGCCACGATCACCCACCCGGACGGTCAGTGGCAGTTGCAGGCCGAAATACTGCACTGGCGCGGCGACACCGCCCGCGGCGGCTCCATCGCGGCCGGGGTGTTCAGCACCGCCGTCGCCGCCCTGCGCGGCTGCCAGCAGCGGGTCCCGGCGCAGTCGCCGTCGATCACCAGCGACGAGCCGAACCGGATGGCCGCGGTGGTCAGCGGCCCGGTGATCATGCATACCTACCTGGTGGCCCACGTGGCGAGCAGCACGGTCAGCGAGCTCACGCTGTGGTCGCAGGGGCCGCCGCAGGTGTCCTGGCCGGCGATGGCGGACGACTCCGTGCTGAACTCGATGGTCGCGCCCCTGTGCGACGCCTATATCGCCTCGTGCCCGTGACCGCCCGGCGGCACCGCTCGCCGGTAGAGTTGGGGGCCGAGATGAGCCCTGAGGAGGAGCGCCGGTGAGCCGGGTGGTCGTTCATGTGATGCCCAAAGCGGAGATTCTGGACCCGCAGGGTCAGGCAATCGTCGGCGCGCTGGGTCGGCTCGGCCATTCGGGGATCTCGGATGTCCGGCAGGGCAAGAGGTTTGAGCTCGAGGTCGACGACACGATCGGCGACGCAGAGCTCGCCGAGATCGCCGAGTCGCTGTTGGCCAACACCGTGATCGAGGACTGGACGATCAGCCGGGAGACGCAGTGACGGCGCGGATCGGAGTCATCACCTTCCCCGGGACGCTTGACGACGTGGACGCCGCCCGGGCGGCGCGGCGCGTCGGCGCCGAGGCGGTCGCTCTATGGCACGCCGATGCCGACCTGAAGGGGGTCGACGCCGTGGTGGTCCCCGGCGGTTTCTCCTACGGCGACTACCTGCGCGCCGGCGCGATCGCCAGATTCGCGCCGGTGATGACCGAAGTGGTCGAGGCCGCCGGACGCGGGATGCCGGTGTTGGGGATCTGCAACGGTTTTCAGGTGATCTGCGAGGCCGGGCTACTGCCCGGGGCGCTGACCCGCAATGCGGGCTTGCACTTCGTGTGCCGCGACGTGTGGCTGCGGGTGGCGTCGACCTCGACGGCGTGGACCTCGCGTTTCGAGCCCGACGCGGACCTGCTGGTGCCGCTGAAGTCAGGTGAGGGCCGCTACGTCGCCCCGGCGAACGTGCTCGACGAGCTGGAGGGCGAGGGCCGGGTGGTTTTTCGCTACCACGACAACCCCAACGGCTCGCAGCGTGACATCGCCGGCATCAGCTCCGCCAACGGTCGCGTCGTCGGGCTGATGCCGCATCCCGAGCACGCCATCGAGGCGCTGACGGGACCCTCCGACGACGGCCTGGGCCTGTTCTATTCGGCGCTGGACGCCGTACTCGCCGCCTAGGCGGAAATTCCTGCGACACAGCGTAATTCGCAGAAGGCCGCGGTGAGCGCGTTGGTCGCTTCGTGTGGGTCGTCGAACGTCCGGTCGTCGGTGAGCACTGCGATGCCGAGCTGGTCGACGTAGCTCCACACGGTGATGTTGACTGGGGCGCCCGGCGACAGCACGCCGGTCGAGTAGATTTCGCTGACCGTCGCGCCCCCGAAGTGGCCTCGCTCTCGCGGGCCCACGACGCTGGACACCGCGACGTTCATCATCTTGTTCGGTGCCTCCCTCTGGGCCAGCCAGCGGAACGCGGCCGGGGCCAGCGCGGTCGGCAGGTAGGTCATCATCCGCTCGTAGAGTCGGGGGCCGAGAATTTCGTGGTCTTCCTTCGCGATTCGGGTCGCCAGCGCCACCAGCCGCGCCCGTTCGGCCGCGTCGGCGATGTGAACGGGCAGCGAAATGGACAGGCCACTGATCTCGTTGCCGGTCACCCGGTTCGACCTGTCGGTGGCGGTCGGAACGGACGCGATGATCGGCCGCTCGGCCGCGCCGTCGTAGGCCAACAACAGCTTCCGCAGCCCTCCGGCCGCCGTCGCCAGCACCATGTCGTTCATCGTGATGCCCAACGCCCCGGCGGTCGCCTTGACGTCGGGCAGCGGCAGGGCCGCGCTGGCGAACCGCCGCCGCGGTGACACCACGTGGTTGAGGAAGGTCGGCGGCGCGTCGAACGCGTCGGCCAGGTCGGGGTGATTCCCGCGCTCGCGGGACCGGCGACGGACCCGCGCCAACCCCACGGCCGCGTCTTTGACCAGGCCCGGCAGCTTGGCGGCTTGCCGGGCGTGGTCGCGCGCGGCGGCGCGCAGCAGGTCGGACGTCGACGGGGTGACGCAGGGCTCGTCGTCGTCCCGCTCGTCGGACGGCCCGTCCTCGAGGTCCATCGCGCGAGCCAGCAGGTTGACCGAGGCGACGCCGTCGGCCAGCGCGTGGTGGATCTTGCCGATCAGCGCGAACCGGCCGCCCGTCAGGCCCTCCGCGAAGTGGAATTCCCACAGCGGACGGCTGCGATCGAGCGGCATGGAGGCCACCTCCCCGATGACGCCGTCGAGTTCTCGGCGGCCGCCCGGCGCGGGCACGTGCACCCGCCGCAGGTGGTAGTCCAGGTCGACCTCGCAGTTCTCCTGCCACATCGGGTGATGAAGGTGCCAGGGGATGTCGACGAGCTTGTAGCGCAACGGTTCTAGCAGATGCAGCCGGCGGCGCACGTGGCGCCGGAACGCCTCGAAGCCGAAGTCAGAATCGCAGCTGGAGGGGTCTAGGACCGCGACTTTCAACGTGTGGGTGTGCAGGTTCGGCGTCTCGCTGTACAGCAGCATGGCGTCCATGCCGTTGAGCCTCTTCACATGCGTGCCCCCTGCCGACGCCTCAGCCCAGGATGGGGAACCGGCGTTGGTCCGCGAGCCGCTGGAGCGCGGCCTCCATCACCGCACGGACGTGCGTGTCGACCTCGTCGACGTCGGGATCGTCGCCGAAGCGGGCGGCGATGTCGATCGGCTCGAGCACCTCCGTCACGATCTTGGCCGGCAGCGGCAGGTTGGGCGGGAAGATCACGCTCAGGCCGAACGGGAAACCGAAGCTGACCGGCAAGATGTTGATCCGGGCCTTCGTCAGTCGCAGCGTGCGCGCCAGCCAGTTGCCGCGGGTCAGGAACAGCTGCGTCTCCTGGGCGCCGATGGACACGGTTGGAACGATCGGTACCCCGGCTTCGATCGCCGTCTTGACGTAGCCGGTGCGACCGTCGAAGTCGATGGTGTTCGCGCTGAAGGTGGACCGGTAGGAGTCGTAGTCGCCGCCCGGGAAGACCAGCACCACCGCACCCGAATGCAAAGCGGCGGCGGCGTTTTCGCGGTTCGCCTCGATGACCCCGAGGCGGCGCAGCCAGCCGTCCAGCGGGCCCATGAACAGGCCGTAGTGGGCCAGGGTGTAGACGGGGCGGTCGTAGCCGAACTTGTCGTAGAAGGCGGGCGAGAAGATGAACACGTCCGGCGTGAACATGCCGCCCGAGTGGTTGGAAACCACGAGTGCCCCACCGGTCGACGGGACGTTTTCGACGTTTCGCACCTCCGCGCGATACCACCGCTTGACCAGGGGGCCGAGGGCCTTAGCGACCTGTCGGGTGAACTCCGGGTCCCATTTCGCCGTCTCGTGATTCTGGGCCGCCGGCCGTTTGATGCCTGCCATTCGCAACGGGTTGCCGATGTGACGCAGGCCCTAAACATCGCGCGAAGGTAACGCCACCGCGAAATACCGCCCAGAATTTCGCCGTGGCGTTACGCTCGCCTCCCCTCAGCCGGCGTCACATAGCAGCGGGGGCGTCGTCGGCGGTAACTCGTCGACGGGCGCCAGCTGGCCGAAGAGGTCGATCGCGTCCGCGATGGCGGCGTCGACGAAGGCGGCAAAGTCCTCGAAGGAGACGCCCTTGCGGATCCAGTGCGACCTGCGCGCCACCACGCCGATGCGCTGTGGGTCGGACGAGCCGTGCACGACCGCGACGACGCCGCGGTCCTGCGCGTTCCAGGTGTCGGCGAAGTGCACCAGCCAGGGACGCTCGGCAGCGGGAAAGAAGCACGCGGGTGTCACCCGGATGATCAGCACGTCGCTTTGCGCCGGGCAGGCTTCGAGGTGGACGTGCAGCCGCCGCGGGCGGGTGTTGGCGACGTAGAAAAATTCGCCGTCGTGCCGGCCCCGGAAATACCGGCTGCCGCGGGTGCACAGGTACCGCTCGATCAGCTCTGCGCAGAGCGGTTCGTTCGTCATGAGTCGATACTGAGGCCGGTGGCTTGGCGGATCCTTTGTGCCGAGCTAGCGGGAACCGAAGAAGTTGTTGAGAAATTGCTGAGCGACGGGATCCCGGCCGACTACGTCGGATCCAGGTCGACCCGCACGGTCAGCAGGTCGGTGCCCAACGCGCGCACCATCGCGCTGTTGAACCGCGGCAGCGTTGCCAAGCGGGCGTGTGGGTCGTCGTCGGGCAGCAGCGTGGCGGACCCGGCCCGCCAGCGGCCACGGAGACGAATCCGAACCCTGTTGTTCGCCTTGATATTCCGCACGTAGTCGGACGCTTCGCCGTGGTCGGCCACCAGCCAGAACGTGGCGCCGTCGAGTCGCCCGCCGATCGGCGTTCGTCGGGGTCGCCCGCTGTTGCGGCCTGTGGTCTCCAGGAGCACCTGGGTGGGCAGCCGCCGGGTGATGGGGTTGGCGATGCGTCGATGGAACAAGTGGGTGCGGCGACGTTTGCGTTGGCGGGCTGAGGTGGTCATGACGCAAGCATTGTCGAGACTGGTGGTCTCGTCAATGGGAACGCTAGCCTTCAGGCTGTGACGCCCCGAAGGCCGCACACCGGTAACCGACGTAACGACGCGGCGGAGCGGGCGATCCTGCAGGCAGCGGCCGAGTTGCTTGCCGACGGCGGTGGGCCGATCAGCGTCGATGCCATCGCCGAGCGGGCGGGCGTCGGCAAGCAGACCATCTATCGCTGGTGGCCTTCGAAGAGCGCGGTGCTGCTCGACGCGATGATCCACCGGGCGC
>NZ_LZKK01000036.1 GCF_001672815.1 Mycobacterium sp. E796
GCGATGCCGTGCTTGGCAGCAAAGGCGCGAGCGCGGGACACATCCCGTGATGCCACCGCGGCCACGACGACGCCGGTACTTTCCAGAGCGGGGTTGATGAGCGTCGTCGGCGCCCATTTCGAAGCGCCCAGTACACCAATCCGCACCGCGCCCGGGCTTTCAGGCACTGATCCGACGCTCGCGTTTACCCGTGGCCGGATTCATTCCTTGCGCCAAAACACACCGGTGCCGTCGATCTCGACGATCTCCGCGGATACTCCGTGCTTCGTGCGATAGTCGGTCACTGCTTGCTCGCACGGCTTGAGCGCGTGGTAGTCGTCGATGATGCAGAAACCTCCGGGGGACAGTCGCGGATAGAGCGCGTCGAGCGCTTGTATCGTCGATTCATACAGGTCGCCATCGAGCCGCAGTACGGCGATTCGTTCGATGGGTGCATCGTGCAGCGTGTCTTTGAACCAACCGGGAAGAAAACGGACCCGGTCATCCAACAGGCCGTAGCGCTCGAAATTCGACCGCACTTCCGCTTCCGAGACGCCCAATATGCCCGCGGCGAGCTCCGCCCTAATCCCTCTATCGGCCTTGTAATTCGCGGGGTCCGAGCGCGGCACACCTTGGAAGGAATCGGCCAGCCAGACAGAGCGCGTCGTATCCCCGTAGGCCGCCAGAACCGCGCGCATCAGGATGCAAGCCCCTCCGCGCCACACTCCGCATTCGACCAGATCACCCGGGATGTCTTCGGCGAGCGCTGTCTGAACGCATTCTTGCAGGCTGGTCAGCCTTTGCATTCCGATCATCGTCTCGGCCTCCGCCGGCCAGTCCAAGCCCAGCTCGCGCGGCGTGGTGCCCGTCAGTCGATGCGCATTGTTCCGCTCCAGGTGGAGGTTGAAAGCCCTCCAAAGAAGGCGCCGCCGCAGCGGCCATTCAGCGGGCGTTCGCTCTTGCATGCCGTACCGGGTGAGGTTTCGCCGGAGCAGGTCGAGATAGAGCGATCGGACGTCATAGTCGGTTATGGTCAAAACTGCCCCTGTCTCGCATGCCGGCGCTTCCGGCGCTGAGTTTAGACGTCTGTTCGACGCATGTTTAAGAGTTTTCCCAGATTAAATTGCCGGGACGTTTGGTCGGTTAACTATGGCCCATCCGCAGTGTTAGCCGGGTGATACGATCCCGATTCGCCCAGACCGGGCACAGCGTTTGGCCATCACCCGCCGAGGAGTTCGATTGGCTAACGGCGAACTGGACGCGCGTGAAGCCGAACGCGTGTTGTGGGATGTGATCGTCGTAGGCACCGGCATGGGGGGCGGGATACTGGGCTATCAGCTGGCCCGCTCCGGTCGACGGGTGCTGTTCGTCGAGAAGGGACGCTCGACACTGCCCGGGACACCGGGAACGATCCGCTCGGCAATCCCCGAACTGGCCCAGCCCCGAGCCGCCCGATCCCCCGACGCCTACTACGACGCCTTAGCCCGGGCGGGGCGCACCACCGACGAGGTCGAAGACATCAGCGGGCGCTTCCCGAAGCGGTTCGTGCCGTTCATCGGCAGCGGAACGGGCGGGTCCTCGGCCCTGTACGGCATGGTCTGCGAGCGGTTTTTCGCCGAAGATTTCACGCCCCGGCAGAACTTCCGCGATCCTGGCCATTCCACCGTGCCCGACGCCTGGCCAGTCACCTACGAGGACATGCGTCCCTGGTACGCGCAGGCCGAAAAGCTGCTGGGAGTTCGCGGCCAGCGCGATCCCCTGCGTCCGGAGTCCGCCGAGGCCGAACTTCCCCCGGCACCGCCGTTCTCACTGGATAACCAACCGCTGGTCAATTATTTGGCAGGGCGTGGACTACACCCCTACCACCTGCCGATGGCATGCGAATACGCCGACGGTTGCACCGCCTGCCAGACCTATCTGTGCCCGCAACCGTGCAAAAACGACGCCGCCCGCAACGGCGTGCTGCCCGCCGTCACCCAGCACGGTGCCCACCTGCTGGCCGAATGCCAAGCGGTGCGGCTCGAGGCCGACCGTACCCACGTCCGGCACGTGATCTGTGCGCATCGCGGCGACATGCTGGCCCTGAGGGCGAAGGTGGTTGTGCTGGGCGCCGGCGCGCTGGCCACCCCCGTGCTGTTGCTCAATTCGCGGTCTGGCGATTGGCCGCGCGGACTGGCCAACGGCTCGGACTGGGTGGGACGCAACTTGATGCGTCACTTGCTTGAGCCGCTCGAGGTCTGGACCAACCCCGAACGCAAGATCACGGCCGCCAACAAGGAGATCGGGCTCAACGACTTCTACTTCTGGGAGGGCCAGAAATACGGCACCGTGCAGTCATTCGGCGCCTTGCCTCCCTTGGAGTGGGTGACCAACCGCCCCGGCCGCCTCGGCAAGGCGCTGCGCCTGGCCGCCCCGGCCATGCGCCGAATATACGAGCGGGTGGCCACCGGCGGCCTGGTGATTGCCGCGATCATGGAAGACCTGCCCTACCTGGACAACCGCGTGCTGCCATCCGATCGGCCCGGCGTGGACAACCGGCAGCGGCTGCGCATGCAGTACCGGCTACATGCCAGCGAGATGGAGCGTCGCGCGGTGTTCTTGCGGCAGGTGAAGGAGGTGTTCGCGCCGTTTCGCAAGCTCACCCTGGGAAGCGGCAAAGAGAACGCGAACCTGGGCCACGTCTGCGGCACCTGCCGCTTCGGCACCGACCCCAAAACCAGCGTGCTCGACCCACATAACCGGGCCCACGAAGTGGACAACCTCT
>NZ_LZKK01000037.1 GCF_001672815.1 Mycobacterium sp. E796
TCGAGAAGTACGACGTCAACGTCGTCGGCCTGACGCTGTCGGAGAACCAGGCCGAGCACGTCCAGCAGATGTTCGACGGGCTGGACACGAACCGCTCAGCGCAGGTGCTGCTGGAGGGCTGGGAGAAGTTCGACGAGCCCGTCGACCGCATCGTCTCCATCGGCGCCTTCGAGCACTTCGGCCGCCAACGGTGGGGCCACTTCTTCAAGATGGCCTACCGGGTGCTGCCGGCCGACGGGGTCATGCTGCTGCACACCATCTCGCGTCCGACCTTCAAAGAGGCCAGGGCCCAGGGCACCCCGTTGACCCACGAGGTCGTTCACTTCACCCAGTTCATCCTGGCCGAGATCTTCCCCGGCGGATGGCTGCCGACGATCCCGTCGGTCGAAGAGCACGCCGGCGACGCCGGTTTCAAGGTGACCCGGATCCAGTCACTTCAGCTGCACTACGCCAGGACGCTGGAAATATGGGCCGCGGCGCTCGAGTCCAACAAGGACAAGGCCATCGCGATCCAGTCGGAGAAGGTCTACGACCGGTACATGAAGTACCTCACCGGCTGCGCCAAGTTGTTCCGCCAGGGCTACACGGACGTCAACCAGTTCACGTGTGAGAAGTGACCGGCGGCGCCGGCGCCCGGGACGTTACTTGGCCAGGGTGAACTGGCCGACGTTGCTGATGCCCTTGCGGAAGAAGTCCTCGCACCCCGTCAAATAGTGCATATAGCGCTCGTAGACTTCCTCGGACTGGATGGCGATCGCCTTTTCTTTGTTCGCCGCCAGGTTGGCCGCCCACATATTCAGCGTCCGTTCATAATGCTCGCGCAGCAATTGCACTTTTTCGACACTGAATCCGGCGGCATGCGCCAGCGGGAAAATATCTTCCTGCGCCGGCAACTGCCCGCCCGGGAAGATTTCCGTGTAGATAAATCGCGTGAACCGCACGTCGCTCATCGTCAAAGCGATGCCGCGCTCGTGCATCTGCTTCTGTGAATGCCCCAAAATTGTGTGCAGGAGCATCCTGCCGTCGCCGGGGAGGATGTCATAGGCGCGGTCGAAAAACGCGGGCCAACGCTCGGCCTTGAACGCTTCAAATGCTCCGATGCTGACGATCCGGTCGACCTTGTCGTCGAACTCTTCCCAGCCCTGCAACCGCACTTCGACGTTGCGCTCGGTCGGGACCCCCGCCAGCCTGGTTTTGCTGTATTCGAATTGATTGCGGCTGAGGGTAATTCCGATCACGTTCACGTCGAACTTCTCGACCGCCCGTTGCAGCGCCCCGCCCCAACCGCAGCCGATATCGAGCAGCGTCATCCCCGGCTCGAGCCCGAGCTTCCCCAGCGACAGGTCGATCTTGGCCAGCTGCGCCTCCTCGAGCGTCATGTCGTCGCGCTCGAAGTAGGCGCAGCTGTAGGTCTGGGTGGGGTCCAGGAACAGCCGGAAGAAGTCGTCGGACAGATCGTAGTGCGCCTGCACGTTCCCGAAATGCGGCGTGAGCTGCACGGACATGAGTGGTAGGGCCTTTCTGTATCTCGGGGCTCCGGGCGGCCTGGCGACCGTGCGCCGCGGTTCACCCCCGATGCATCCCCTGCATGCTAGCCGTTAAGGCCGTACAAGTCGCATTCCAAAGTCGGCTTTGCGTCACACGTTCGTCACACAGCCGTGCGCAACACGGCGCCGACGGCCAGCCCCAGGACCAGCAGCGCGCCCGCCTGGCGCACGTGCACCCAGGCCAACGCCGCGTACCACAGCGGCCACACCGGGAAGTTCGGTGGCGGTTCGTCGGGCCTCGGCCGGCGGAAATACGGCCACACCTTCGCCAGCCGCGGCAGCGCCAACACGACGATCAGTGCGGGCCAAGGCATCGCCCCGACGACGACGGCGATGGCCACCAGTGCATAGAAGCCGACCATCATGCCCAGCGTGACGGCCCGGGCGCGCGCCTCGCCGAGCAGCACGGGCAGGGTCCGGATGCCGAGCGGCTCGTCGTAGGGGATCTTGTCGATGTGCTTGCCCATCAGCACCGTCGTGCACAGCAGGCCGTAGGGCAGCGACGCGACGACGACGTCCCACCCGACCGCGCCCACCGCGGAGTAGTAGGTGCCGCACACCATCAGCGGTCCCCACACCACGAAGACGTCCGGCTCGCCGAGGCCGCGCTTCTTCAGCCGCAGCGGTGGCGCCGTGTAGGCGACGCTGAGGGCGAACCCGCCAAGCGCGAACGCCACCACCGGCCACCCCCGCGCCCACGCCAGCGTCACCAGGATCGCCAGATCCGCGACGTTGACCGCCAGGATCGCCAACCCGAGCGTGCGCCGGCTGATCAGCCCCGACAGCACCGGATGCGGGGCGTACAGCGCGCGCGGGTAGGTGGCGCTGTCGGTGCCGACCTGGGTGTCGTAGAGGTCGTTCATCAGGTTGTTGGCGGTGTGCGCAAGCGTGATGCCCAGCACAGCCAGGACCAGCCAGCGCCAGTCCAGCCCGGATTTGCCGACCGCCAGCAGGGCCGCCACCAGCCCGGAGACCAGGGTCATCGGCAGCACCGCCGCCCGGGTGACCACGAGCCAGCGCGTCACGGCGTCGACCGGCCCGTCCGGGGGCGGGTTGGTGGTGCGAAGCGCGTAGGCCCACGACCGGAGGCGCGAGCCGGCGCTCACGTCAGCCATCGGAGCCCGACGTCATGGCGCCCGCGGCGGCACGATCGGCGACGGGTGCGGCTGCTCGCGGAACTTCTCCAGCGACCCGCCCGCCTCGACGATGCCGCAGATCGCGCTCCAGCTCAGCATGGTCAGGTAGTCGATCAGCTCGTCGGCGGTCATCCGCGGGTCGGAGATCCACGAGTGGGTCGCGAGCTGCACGCCACCGACGATCATGTAGGCCCAGGGCTCCACGCCGCCGGTGTCCATCCCGGCCTCCTGCATGCGGCGGCGCAGCATCATTGCCAGCATGCGGGCGATGATCCGCTCGGAGTCGGCGATCACCTTGCTCTTGGTCGGCGAGCTGTTGGCCATCACGAACCGGTACGGCTCCGGTTCGTCGGCAACCGTCTCGACATACACCCGGATGATCTCGCGGGTCAGGTCGAAGCCGTCCAGGTTGGAGGTCAGCGCGCCCGCCATGTTCGGAATCAGCGTCGACTGCGCGAAGCGCATCAGCACCGCGGTGGTCAGGTCGTTCTTGTCGACGAAATAGCGGTACAGCACGGTCTTGGAGACCCCGATCTCCGCCGCGATCTCGTCCATGCTGAGGAAGCGGCCGCGCTGCCGGATCGCCACGATCGTGCCGTCCACCAACTCATTGCGGCGCTCCACCTTGTGTTGGTGCCAGCGCCGCTTGCGACCATCCGTCTTTACGGTCACAGCCCGGATCCGCTCTGCCACTGTCGCCGCTTCTCACTCATCAGACGCCCCCGATACTACGGCTTGCCGGGGGCCTTTTGGCGGATGGGCCGCGCGAGCAGGGGCCGTCCAAGCAGGGCGGTAACACTAACCGGCCACGGCGAGACATGATGGTGTGGTGACACACCGAGCCTCCCCTGGGGGCGGAGCAGCCGGGCCGCCCGCAGCGAGGCCGACGTCCCTGGCGGAATCGTTCGCCGGGGCGGACCCGGAGGCCGACGCCGAGCGGCGGGTGGCGCTGCGCCGGATGAAGCTGGTGGCGCTGAGCTTCCTCGTCGGCGCCACGGGCCTGTTCCTGGCCTGCCGGTGGGCGCAGGCCCATGGCGTCACGGCAACCTGGGTGGGCTACGTCGGTGCGGCCGCGGAGGCCGGGATGGTGGGCGCGCTGGCCGACTGGTTCGCGGTCACCGCGCTGTTCAAGCACCCGCTTGGCATACCGATTCCGCACACCGCGATCATCAAGCGCAAGAAGGACCAGCTCGGCGAGGGCCTGGGGACCTTCGTGCGGGAGAACTTCCTGTCGCCGCCCGTTGTCGAAACCAAGTTGCGCGACGCCCAAGTGCCCAGCCGGCTCGGTAAGTGGCTGTCGGAGACCGCGCACGCCGAGCGGGTGGCCGGCGAGACGGCGACGGTGCTGCGGGTGCTGGTGGAGCTGTTGCGCGACGAGGACGTCCAGCAGGTGATCGACCGGATGATCGTGCGCCGCATCGCCGAACCGCAGTGGGGCCCGCCGGTGGGCCGGGTACTGGCGACCCTGCTGGCCGAGAACCGCCAGGAGGCCCTGATCCAACTGCTGGCCGACCGGGCGTTCCAGTGGTCGCTGAACGCCGGGGAGGTGATCCAGCGCGTCGTCGAGCGTGACTCGCCGAGCTGGTCGCCGCGGTTCATCGACCACCTCGTCGGCGACCGGATCCACCGCGAGTTGATGGACTTCACCGACAAGGTGCGCCGCAACCCCGACCACGAGTTGCGCCGATCGGCGACGCGTTTCCTGTTCGAGTTCGCCGACGACCTGCAGCACGATCCGGAGACCATCGCGCGCGCGGATGCGGTCAAGGAGCAGCTGATGGCGCGCGACGAGATCGCCACCGCGGCCGCGACGGCGTGGAAGACGCTGAAGCGGCTGGTGCTCGAGGGCGTCGACGACCCGTCCAGCACGTTGCGGACCCGCATCGCCGACGCCGTGGTCCGGATCGGGGAGTCGCTGCGCGACGACGCCGACCTGCGCGACAAGGTCGACAGCTGGATCGTGCGGGCCGCCCAGCACCTGGTTTCCGAGTACGGGGTGGAAATCACCGCGATCATCACCGACACGATCGAGCGCTGGGACGCGGAGGAGGCCAGCCGGCGCATCGAACTGCACGTGGGTCGCGACCTGCAATTCATCCGGATCAACGGGACGGTCGTCGGGTCCCTGGCGGGGCTGATCATCTACGCCGTCGCCCAGCTGCTTTTCTAGGGGTGCTAACAAGTGCTTGCAAAAGCAAGCACCGGGTCGTAGTCTGTTGCCGTAAGCCAGGCCACCCGACCCGAGGAGTACTCGATGCCGCAGGAGGAGAAGCTCTCCGCCAAGGTTTCGACGGCGGCCTCCGACATGGCCTCCGACCTCGGCAGCTTCATCCGCGACCTGCGTGAGAACGCCCAGGTCTCGGTGCGGCAGCTCGCCGAGCGGTCCGGCGTCAGCAACCCGTACCTGAGCCAGGTGGAGCGTGGCCTGCGCAAGCCGTCCGCCGACGTCCTGAGCCAGATCGCGAAGGCGCTGCGGATCTCCGCCGAGGTGCTTTATGTGCGGGCCGGGATCCTCGAGCCCAGCGACAAAAACCAGGTGCGCGACGCCATCATCACCGACACGGCGATCACCGAGCGCCAGAAGCAGATCCTGCTCGACATCTACGCGTCATTTGCCGAGCAGAACGAATCCAATTTCGAGGAGAGTCCGAGCGAACCTGACAGCGACGAGTGACGCGTTCGCAGTCGCGCCGATGACACCAATGAGTTGGTGACGCGTAGATGCCAGGGCGCTTGGTTACCCGGAAGGAAGGGGTTTGACGCCAGGCCCATCGAAGTCGCAGTAACCCCGATAAGAAACAAATTATGAAAGGAAACACCATGGCTGAAAACCCCAACGTCGACGACTTGCGGGCTCCGTTGCTGGCGGCGCTCGGCGCGGCCGACCTGGCTCTCGCCACCGTCAACGACCTGATCACCAACCTGCGTGAGCGGGCCGAAGAGACCCGCACCGAAACCCGCAGCCGGGTCGAGAACCGCCGCGCTCGCCTGTCCAAGCTGCAGGAGGACCTGCCCGAGCAGTTCACCGAGCTGCGCGAGCGCTTCACCTCCGAAGAGCTGCGCAAGGCCGCCGAGGGTTACCTGGAGGCCGCGACCAGCCGTTACAACGAGCTGGTCGACCGCGGCGAGGCCGCCCTGGAGCGCCTGCGCAGCCAGCGGCCGTTCGAGGACGCCTCGGCGCGCGCCGAGGGCTACGTCGACCAGGCCGTCGAACTGACCCAGGAGGCGCTCGGCACCGTCGCGTCGCAGACCCGCGCGGTCGGCGAGCGGGCCGCCAAGCTGGTCGGCATCGACCTGCCCAAGAAGGCCGAGTCGGCCAAGAAGGCCACGGCCAAGAAGGCGCCCGCCAAGAAGGCCCCGGCCAAGAAGGCCCCGGCCAAGAAGGCGTCGGCCAAGAAGGTCACCCAGAAGTAACCGGACGAGCGACTCCGAGTTGTCCCTAGGCAACTCGGAGTCGACGTTTTGGACGGTGCCCGCATACCCTTGATGCGTGACCCACGCCGTGAGCATCGTCATGTTCGTCCTGCAGATCGCCGTCGCGCTGACGGCCGTGTACGCGTTCGTGCACGCAGCGCTGCAGCGAACCGACGCGTACACCGCCGCAGACAAGCTGACCAAGCCGGTGTGGTTGGTGATCCTCGGCGTGGCCGTGGCGCTCTCCTCAGTGCTGAGTTTCGTGTTCGGCGTGCTGGGCATGGCGATCGCCGCCTGCGCCGCCGGGGTGTATCTGGTCGACGTGCGGCCGAAACTGCTTGAGATTCAGGGCAAGTCGCGCTAGCCGGATGAAAGCCCTGCTGGCCGCGCCGGCTGTGGTGCTGGTCGTGCTGCTGGGCCCGCAGGCCGCGGCGCCCGTCGCCCGTGCCGACGCCACCCCCGCGCCCCCGTTCGTCGACCACACCCAGTGGTCCCGCTGGCAGGGCCTGCCCAGCCTGCGGGTCTTTCCCACACCGTCCGGGCGGGTGGCCGCCAGGCAGCCGGGCACGGTTTCGCAGGCCGACGAGGCGTGGGCCGAGGTGCTCGCGCTGGCGCCGGACGCCGACACCCCCGGCATGCGCGCGCAGTTCGTCTGCCACTGGCAGCTCGCCGAGTTCGTGCAGCCGGGCAAGACCAGCTGGAACCTGGAGCCGTGGCGCCCAGTGGTCGACGACGCCGAGATGTTCGCCACCGGCTGCAACCCCGGCGGTCCGGAAGAAGGGTTCTAGTTGGCGAGCCAACCCACGCGGGCCCAGCTGGCGGCCCTGATCGACCACACCCTGCTCAAGCCCGAGGCCACCCGCGCCGACGTCGCCGCGCTGGTCGCCGAGGCGGTCGGCCTCGGTGTCTACGCCGTGTGCGTCTCCCCGTCGATGGTCCCGGTCGCGTCGCATGCCGCCGGCTCCGGCGTCCGGGTGGCGGCGGTGGCGGGCTTTCCGTCGGGCAAGCACGTGCCGGAGGTCAAGGCGCGCGAGGCCGCGCTGGCCGTGCAGGACGGCGCCGGCGAGATCGACATGGTCATCGACGTCGGCGCCGCGCTGGACGGCGACGTGGCCGCCGTGCGACGCGACATCGAGGCGGTGCGCACCGCGGTGCCCCGGGCCGTGCTCAAGGTCATCGTGGAATCGGCGGTGCTGCTGGCCCGGGCGGGCGGGGACACGCTGGCGGACGTCTGCCGCGCGGCCGAGGACGCCGGCGCCGACTTCGTCAAGACCTCGACCGGCTTTCACCCGGCGGGCGGGGCGTCCGTGGACGCCGTCGCCCTGATGGCCGAGACGGTCGGCGGGCGGCTGGGCGTCAAGGCCAGCGGCGGCATCCGCACGGCCGCCGACGCGCTAGCGATGCTGGATGCCGGTGCCACCCGGCTGGGCCTGTCTGGCAGCCGGGCGGTGCTCGACGGGCTCGGCGGCGACTCTTAGAGGTTGGCGAAGCAGGGGTCGGTGGTGTTGTCGTTCGGGATGGTGGCGTTCTGCGTCGAAAAGTGGCTTGTCACACCGGTATCGGTGACCTGCACGCTGTCGGCGTGGATGCCCAGCGGGTAGTTCTTGGTGAAGTTGGCAGTGAAATCGTCCAGCGTCGACTGCACCGATTCCTTCGGCATGGTGAAGCCCAGCGCGTTGAAGCTGACGATCTGCAGCTGCAGCCCGGTGCCGGACACCACCGGCTTGGCGGTGATGTTGTCCAACATGCCCTTCAACTCGACGGTGCCGTCGGCCGGGTGAGTCGTCACGCTGTTGGTGACGAACGGACCCAGGACCGGGATCGCGTTCTGCACCGACTGCTTGATCCCGTCACTGGTCCAGGTGATGGTGGCGTCCAGTGAGCCGATGGTGCCTTTCGAGTTGGCGGTCGATTGGAGCCGCACGTCGCGGATGTTGAGGTTGAGCTTCATGCCCTTGGCATCGCGGATGTTGTTGCCGGCCGTCTGCACCGAGATGTTGGTGTAGTGCTTCGTGGCCTGTTGCCACAGCATCAGCGGCGTCACGCCGAACGACGCGGTGGCCTGGTCCTTGACCTCGCACGCCACCGCCTGGGCGACCTTGGAGTTCGCCTCGTGGCGGACGTACAGCTCGCCCCCGATCAGCGCGGCGATCAGGAGCGCGAAAACGATGATCAGGATCAGCGCGATGGACAGCGGGTCGCGAAGGAGGCGTCGTTTCTTCTTCACCGGTGCCGGCTCTTGGTCGGGGGTGGCCAGCGGTGGCCTGGTCCTTGACCTCGCACGCCACCGCCTGGGCGACCTTGGAGTTCGCCTCGTGGCGGACGATCGACGC
>NZ_LZKK01000038.1 GCF_001672815.1 Mycobacterium sp. E796
AGCTGCGGCGCCGCGCTCGACCATTTCCGGGTCGCGATGGCCGCCGCCGGCTGGGACACCAACATCGATCAGTTCCCCAACCCGAACAATCTCGACCACCTCGTCTCGGCCGACTTCACCTCCCTCGACTACGTGACACAGGCCAGGCGGGATCGCGCCGACGCGATACCGCGTCGCCGGACCAACCGGCTGCCGTTTCGTGCGCCGAGGCACTGGTCGTCCCTGGAAGCCGTATTGCGCAGCTCAATCGACGACGAGCTGGTGACCCTCGACGTGCTGAGCGACGATGCGCGGTCGCGGTTGGCCGAGGCGTCCCGGCTCACCGATGAGCTGCGCCGCTACGACGATTCTTATCAGCACGAATTGCTTTGGTGGACATCGCCGTTGCGGGAGGCAGAAGGGATCCCCGAGGGTGCGCTGGCTTCGGAGTCGGACGCCCGACGGGTCGACATCAACCGCCGGTTCCCCATCGACTCCTCCGACGAGCGGAGCTCCGCGGGCACCTACGACGAGGCGAAAATCCTCGTGCTGTCCACACCGGGGGACGCGCGGGTCGATGCGCTCAATTGCGGCGAGGCGCTTTCGGCGATCCTGCTGGAGTGCACGATGGCCGGCCTGGCCACCTGCCCGGTAACGCACCTCACGGAGCTGCAATCCAGTCGCGACGTCATTTCCGATCTGACGACCCGGCCCGCCGCGGTTCCCCAAGTTTTGGTCCGGGTCGGCATCGAACCCGAGGGGGAGTTGACCCCCGAGCCGACGCCGCGGCGGCCCTTGGGCGACGTGTTGGAGATCCGGCGATGAAGGCCAAGGTCGGGGACTGGCTGGTGATCAAGGGCGGCACCATCGGCCGCCGGGACGTGCGCGGGCTGATCACCGAGGTGCGGTCGCCGGACGGCGAGCCGCCATATCAGGTTCGGTGGCTCGACACCGACGAGCGGACGACGGTGTTCCCGGGTCCCGACGCGATCGTCGTCACGGCGGCCGAGCAGCAAGCCGCCGACAAGCGGGCGCGGTCGCGGTTCGCCGCGATGCAGGCGGCCATCACGGGTCAGGCCCGCCCGGCGGGCAAAAGGAATTGAAATGTCCTCTCTGCCAAGCGGTCCACCGCTGCTGACCGACGGTGACGTCGACACGCTCGCGTGGCAGTTCCTGCGTTCGCCGTACGCGGACGACACCTATGCCGATTGGCCACTGGACCGACGCCTCGACGGCTTCCTTCGCCGCGAGGGGTTGAACCGTCTCGTCGAGGACGGCGACACATACGACCTCATCCTCGATCGCGTCATGGCCTACATCGCCGCCCAGGCCCGGCTTTCCAGCTGACGCGGGCGGAGCCGACGAACGGCCCGCCACGCCGGGACTTCCGTCCCTACCGCGGTTCGCGGCCGACTGGTCGGATGGATTCGTCACTGCCACAAATGTCGAGTTCTAGGAGACATCATGAGCACCCTTTCTGTTCGGCGTCAGCCGAGGTCGCTCTTCCCTGAGTTCTCTGAGCTGTTCGCCGGCTTCCCCCCGTTGGCCGGACTGCGCCCCGTCTACGAAGGCCGTGTGATGCGGCTGGAAGACGAGATGAAGGACGGCCGCTATGTCGTGCGCGCCGAAATGCCGGGTGTGGACCCCGCCAAGGACGTCGAGATCACAGTGCGCGACGGACAGCTGACCATCAAGGCCGAGCGCAGCGAGAAGAAGGACTTCGACGGGCGCTCGGAATTCTCCTACGGCTCATTCACCCGCACCGTTTCGCTGCCGGCCGGCGCCGACGAGGACAGCATCGAGGCCACCTATGACAAGGGCATCCTGACTGTCTCCGTGGGCATTTCGGAGCCGAAGCCGGCCGAGCGGCGCGTCCAGGTGCGATCAGCCAGCGGGCAGTGACCCCATGACCAGAGCAGCCGACGCCACCCGGCACGCGCCGCGGCGCGTGTTTCGCGACCGCGGCGAGGCCGGCCGGGTGCTGGCAAGCCTTCTCGGCGCTTATCGCGACCGGCGGAATGTCATCGTCTTGGGCCTGGCAAGGGGCGGCATCCCCGTCGCGTGGGAGGTGGCGGCCGCGCTGCACGCCCCGCTGGACGCCTTCATCGTGCGCAAACTCGGCGCCCCCGGCCACGAAGAGTTTGCGGTCGGGGCGCTGGCGAGCGGGGGCCGCGTCGTGGTCAACGACGATGTCGTGCGGGGACTGCGACTGACCCCGCAGGAGTTGCGCGCCATCGCCGAGCGCGAAGGCCGCGAGCTCGCCCGGCGCGAGGCGACCTACCGCGACGGTCGCCCACCCCTCGACGTCACCGGCAAGACGGTCATCCTCGTCGACGACGGTTTGGCCACCGGCGCAAGCATGTTCGCGGCCGTGCAGGCGCTGCGCGAAGCCGAGCCCGCGGTCATCGTGGTCGCCGTGCCCGCGGCCCCGGAATCCACCTGCCGGGAACTCGCCGGCCAGGTGGACGACGTCGTCTGCGCGTCGATGCCCACCCCTTTCCATGCGGTGGGGGAGTCGTTCTGGGATTTCCGCCAGGTCACCGACGACGAGGTTTGTCGGCTGCTCGCCACCCCGACCACCGGGGCATCGACAACCGAACCCCCGCCGCGGACACCGGCCGAGGTGATCGGCGGCGCGGCCATCGATGCGCCGCAGGGCATCCCGTCGCGCGAAACGCTGGAGGAGCTGATCGGCGACGCGCGGATCGTGCTGATCGGCGAGAGCTCGCACGGCACCCATGAGTTCTATGAGGCCCGTGCTGTCATCACGAAGTGGCTGATCGAGGAAAAGGGTTTCTGTGCCGTCGCCGCCGAGGCGGACTGGCCCGACGCGTACCGGGTCAATCGCTACGTGCGCGGCCTGGGTGACGACGACAGCGCCGACGACGCGTTGAGCGGATTCGAGCGCTTCCCCGCCTGGATGTGGCGCAACACCGTCGTGCGTGACTTCGTCGACTGGCTGCGCGCGTACAACAGGCTCCACAAGTCGAACGGCCGGCGGCAGGCCGGCTTCTACGGCCTGGACCTATACAGCCTGCACCGATCGATGCACGAGGTGATCACCTACCTCGACAAGATCGACCCGAAGGCGGCGGCGCGGGCGCGGGAGCGCTACTCGTGCTTCGATCACGCTTCGGCCGACGATGGTCAGGCGTACGGCTTCGCGGCGGCGTACGGCGCCGGCCCGTCGTGCGAAAATCAGGCGATCGACCAGCTGGTGGAGATCCAGCGCAACGCACTGGCCTACGCGCGCAGGGACGGGCTACTCGCCGAGGACGAGCTGTTCTACGCCCAGCAGAACGCGCAAACGGTGCGCAACGCGGAGGTGTATTACCGCGCGATGTTCAGTGGGCGCGTCAACTCCTGGAACCTGCGTGACAAGCACATGGCGCAGACGCTCGAGGCGCTGCTGAAGCATCTGGATCGCCACCAGGATGCGCCGCCCGCCCGAATCGTGGTGTGGGCCCACAACTCTCACGTCGGGGATGCGCGGGCCACCGAAGTTTGGGCCGACGGGCAACTCACGCTCGGCCAACTTGCCCGTCAGCGCTACGGCAGGGATGCGCGTCTCATCGGGCTCAGCACCTACGCCGGCACCGTGACCGCCGCCAGCGAGTGGGGCGGCGTCGCCGAACGAAAGGTGGTTCGCCCCGCGCTCAACGGCAGCATCGAAGAATTGCTGCATGAGACTGGCAGGGGCGCCTTCTTGGTGTCGGCGGTCATCAGCCCCGCGGCCGCGGATCCGCTCAGCACGGTCCGCCTGGGCCGTGCCATCGGCGTGATCTACCGGCCCGAAACGGAGCGGCAAAGCCACTACTTCCACGTGCGCCCGGCCGACCAGTTCGACGCGATGATCCACATCGACCAAACCCGGGCGCTCGAACCCCTCGAGGTGACCAGCCTCTGGATCGCCGGCGAAACGCCGGAAACGTACCCCTCCGGCCTTTAATCGACGACAACGAGCGGAGTCAACGACCATGCAGACGGAGGCACGGCCGCCTGCGAGCCGACCGCAAATCGTCACGTTGACCATGAACCCGGCGCTCGATATCACGACAAGCGTCGACGTCGTGCGGCCGACCGACAAATTGCGCTGCGCCGACACCCGTTACGACCCGGGCGGCGGCGGCATCAACGTCGCGCACATCGCGCACGAGCTGGGCGGGTCGGTGCTGGCGGTCTTTCCCGCCGGCGGGACGACCGGTGGCCTGATCGCGCGGCTGCTCGCCGACGAGGGCGTGCCGTTCTGGCAAGTGCCTATCGACGCGGCCACGCGCGAGAGCTTCACAGTCAACGAGAACAGCACCGGCCGCCAGTACCGCTTCGTCCTGCCGGGCCCGCAACTGACACTGCGCGAACAGGCGCACTGCCTTGAACAGCTGCGGATGGCGGCGAAGTCGGCCGAATTCGTGGTGGCCAGCGGCAGCCTGCCGCCGGGCGTGACCACGGACTTCTACCAGCGGGTCGCCGACATGTGCGGCCACGTCGGCGCCCGTCTGATCCTGGATACCTCCGGCGGCGGCCTGCGGCACGTCTCCTCCGGCGTGTTCCTCCTCAAGGCGAGCGTGCGGGAGCTGCGGGAATGCGTCGGCCGCCCGCTGGAGACCGAGCCCGAACAACTCGCCGCCGCACACGAGCTGGTCAACGGTGGTCGCGCGGAAGCGGTGCTGGTGTCCCTGGGATCGAAGGGCGCGCTGCTCGCGACGGCCCATGCCAGCCAACGCTTTTCGGCAATTCCGATGCCCGGCGGGAGCGGCGTGGGGGCCGGCGACGCGATGGTCGCGGCCATCACGGTCGGGCTCACCCGTGGCTGGCCGCTGGTCAAGTCCGTTCGGCTGGGCATCGCGGCGGGAGCGGCGATGCTGATGACGCCCGGCACGGCAGCCTGCCTTCGCGCGGACGTGGAGAAGCTGTTCGCCCAATCGGCGGAACCCTACGATCTGGCAAATGACGAACGGCAATCCAGATAAGGCCGAACGGCCCCTCTGTAACGAGCGGCGCCGCAATAGCCTATTTGAGAGCCTGAATTTGAACAGTCAGGAGCCGACATGAACCAGCTGGACGCCAAGGCGGTGGTCGTGGGCGTCAACGGCTCACAAGCGGCGGTTAACGCCGCCAAGTGGACGGTCGACGAGGCGCTGAGCCGGCAGCTGCCGATGCGCCTCGTCTACGTCATCCCTCGCCCGGAGGAACACACCAGCTCCGCGCAACTGTCCGAGTGGGAGCTGGAGCGCGCCGAGATGGCGCTGTCCCAAGCCGAGTGCGCCATCCAACAGGCGAAAAGACCGGTCGAGGTCGAAACGGCAATCCTCTCAGGCGATCCCGGCGAAGTGCTGGTCGACGAATCGCGCGACGCGGCACTGGTTTGCGTGGGCACGTCCAGGCGCGGGTGGGCGTCCGATGGCCTGCTGGGGCCGACCGCCACCAGGTTGGTCGCCGAAGCGCAATGCCCGGTCGCGATCATCCGCACCAATCCCGACGGCTCGCCGACCGAGCTTGGCGTCATCGCCGTCGTGCTCAACGACGAGCCGGACAACGACGAAGTCGTGCACCAGGCCATGGAGCAGGGCCGGCGCCGCCACGCGACCGTCCGACAGATCGATCGGCGACTGAACAGCTGGGTCAGGCGCTATCCGGACGTGCACGTACAGACGGTCGCCGCGGGCACCGGAGTGAAAACCGGTGAGAGGCAGGGCGGCGCCGTCGGATTGGCTCCCCAATTGGCCGTCGTGGGGAGCGCCGACGCCCTCGAGATCGCCGGGCTGTCCACGCCGAACTGCCACCCGATCGTCGGCTATCCCGACTGCTCCGTCCTCGTGGTTCGCCATTAGAGGACAGTCCGTGAACGAATTGGCTACGCCGCAGCCGATCGTGGTCGGCATCGACGGCTCGAAGGCGGCGATCCGGGCGGCGCTCTGGGCGCTTGACGAGGCGGTGAGCCGCGACGCCCCCCTGCGGCTCGTCTGCGCGACCGAACAGGATGACACTGACCAAACCGATCAGGCCGCCGGCCAGGCCGCAATTCGCCAGGCGGTCAAGGCGATTGAGGCCGCGGGCAAGCCGGTGAAGATCGAAACCGAGGTGGTCCACGGCCCGGCGATCGGCTGCTTGATCAGCGCGTCGGCGGCGGCGGGCATGGTGTGCGTTGGCGCGGTCGGATTGCGTCACTTCCGGCCGGGCCGAGTGGGTTCCACCGCCGCGGCCTTGGCGATGTCGGCGCGTTGCCCGGTCGGCATCATCCGCGCCCGCGACGACCAGTCGCACCGCCCCGACGGGATCGTCGTCGAGCTGGACGGGTCGCCCGACAACGGCGTCTTGCTGGGCGCCGCCGCCGCGGAGGCCCGGCTGCGCAACGCCGCCATCCGGGCGATCATCTGCCGCCGGACCGCGCCGGACGAGAAGGGGCCGGACGATACCGAAGGCGATCGCCGGGCCCTCGCCGACCTGGATCGCCGGCTGGCCCGCTGGACACGGCAGTATCCGGATCTGCGGGTGGAGTCGGTGGCCGTGCACGGCGGCCTGCTCGAGTATTTGGCCTACAACCGCGGCACGGTAGGCCTGGTGATCGCCGGCGCCCGCGATCGCCGGCAGCTGAGGGAGCTCGTCGGACCGGCCGGCAGCGCGGTGCTGCAGGACGCCGGCTGTTCGCTGTTGGTCGTCAATCAGCAGCACTTATGACGCGGGCGATAATGAAAACGTGCGATATTGAGAGTCAGTCGCATAAGAAAGGGCTCTTGATGGTCAAGGTTTTCCTCGTCGATGACCATGAGGTCGTGCGGCGCGGTCTTGCCGATCTGCTCGCGTCGGACCCCGAACTGGAAATCGTCGGCGAAGCCGGTTCCGTATCGGAGGCGAAGGCGCGCATACCGGCCCTGCGGCCCGATGTCGCGGTCCTTGACGTGCGCCTTCCCGACGGCAACGGAATCGAACTGTGCCGCGACCTGGTCTCCGACCACCCGGACCTGCGGTGCCTGATGTTGACGTCATTCACTTCTGACGAGGCCATGCTGGAGGCGATCCTGGCCGGCGCCAGCGGCTACGTCGTCAAGGACATCAAAGGCATGGAGCTGGCCCACGCGATCAAAGAGGTCGGGGCCGGCAAATCCCTCCTCGACAACCGCGCCGCCGCCGCGCTGATGGCGAAGCTTCGCGGCACGACCGAACGCGAAGACCCGCTCTCCGGGCTGACCGAACAGGAGCGAACGCTGCTCGGGCTGCTCAGCGAAGGTCTGACCAACCGGCAGATCGCCGCCCGGATGTTTCTTGCCGAAAAAACGGTGAAGAACTACGTCTCGCGGTTGCTGGCGAAACTGGGCATGGAGCGCCGGACGCAAGCTGCCGTGTTCGCCTCCAAGCTGGACCAGCGGTCCGGCAGGCCGCCCACGTCGACAGAACCGCCGCGGGACTAATGGGAGCGCGCGCGCCGGGGGTTACGGCTCGGGCGCAAGGATGCGGAATCCGGTGACGATCGTGGGCTCGATGGCGATGACAGTGTCCGCGTGGTTGACCCACGGGTGCAGCAGTTGCTCGTAGCGCTCGACTTCGTCGGGTTCCGTGATGGTGGATGCGCGCCCCGTTGCGACGACGCTCCACCCGGTCCGGGTTTGGTGGTCGAAGCTGTCGGCCTCATAGGCGACGACTGAACTGTCCCGAGACCGCGTCGCGGCGGAGATCGCCGAGGTCAGCCGGGTGCGGATGATGATGCGACCGTCGTCCACCAGATGATTGACCGGACGGATCGCCGGAAGCGCACCAAGGGTAAATACGACCCGCCCATACTCGACGGTGGCCAGCAACCGGATCGCCTCGGTGTCGCTCAGCCGTTGGGCACCGGCAGCGGGCCGCCTCAGGCCCAGACCGCCGTCGTAGTCCCAGTCGTCCATAAGCTCAGAATTTTATTACCCACCATGTAGGCACCTAGGGCCATAGTGCCCCAGCTTCGACCGCCGGCCGTCAGGTTGGGCGCCCGACCTC
>NZ_LZKK01000039.1 GCF_001672815.1 Mycobacterium sp. E796
GCGTCGCCACCAGGGGCATCCCTTCGGGGACCGCGGCGACGGCGATGGCGATGCCGCTGGCCACCGCCTGGCGCAGTCGGCGTCCGCGCGACGGCTGACGAAGTTCGGCGCGCTGGTCCGCGTTCCGCGTTCGGTGGAGGCGCTCGGCCGCATCGACGTCGTCTGCTTCGACAAGACGGGCACGCTGAGCGAGAACCGCCTGCGGGTGGCGGAGGTCCGCCCGGCGCCGGGGCACTCGCCCGAGGAGGTGCTGCGCCACGCGGCGCACGCCGCGCCCGCCGCCAACGGCAGCCCGCAGGCGCACGCCACCGACGCCGCGATCGTCGAGGCGGCGCAGCGTTCGCTCGACGGCTCGGCGCAGAGCGGGGAGGCGTCTGGAGCTCAAGCGCACCTGCCCTTCCGCTCCGGGCGATCGTTCTCCGCGTCGGTCACCGGCACGGAACTGACCGTCAAGGGCGCGCCCGAAGTGGTGCTGGCCGCCTGTGAGAACACCGGCCCGAAGATCCAGAAAGCGGTCGGCGAACTGGCCGCCGGCGGCCTGCGGGTGATCGCGGTGGCGCAGCGCCGGCTGACGACGCAACAGGCCGAGGCGATCCGCGACGACCCGGACGACATCGCGGACTTCTGCCGCGACGGGCTGACCCTGACCGGGTTTCTCGGCCTGTCCGACACGCCGCGCCCCGAGGCGGTCGACCTGCTGGCGAACCTGCGCCGCCAGGGCGTGGGCATCAAGCTGATCACCGGCGACCACCCCATCACCGCGCTGGCCATCGCCCGGGAGCTGGGCCTATCGGTGACCGACGAGCAGGTGATCAGCGGTTCCGAGTGGGACGCGTTGTCGCGCAAGGACCAAGAGCGCGTCGTGACCGAGCGGGTGATCTTCGCGCGGATGACGCCCGAGAACAAGGTGCAGGTGGTCCAGACGCTGGAGGGCGCCGGCGTGCTGTGCGCGATGGTCGGCGACGGCTCCAACGACGCCGCCGCCATCCGGGCCGCCACTGTCGGCATCGGCGTGGTCGCGGGCGGGAGCGACCCGGCCCACATGGCGGCCGACGTGGTGCTGGTGGACGCCCGCATCGAGGCGCTCGTCCAGGCCATCGAGGAGGGGCGCCAGCTCTGGCAGCGGGTGCAGGCGGCGGTGTCGGTGCTGCTCGGCGGCAACGCCGGCGAGGTGCTGTTCGCCGTCATCGGCAGCGCGATCACCGGCACGTCGCCGCTGAACACCCGGCAGCTGCTACTGGTGAACATGATGACCGACGCACTGCCCGCCGCCGCCCTCGCGGTCAGCGAGCCCAGCACCCCGATGGACCCGGGCATTCGGGGTCCCGACCAGCCCGCCCTGTGGCGCGCGGTGGCCATCCGCGGCGTGACCACGGCCGCCGCGACGACGGTGGCGTGGGCGATGGCGAGCGTCACTGGACGCCCGCAGCGGGCGTCCACCGTGGCGCTGGTCGCACTGGTGGGCGCCGAGCTGGGCCAGACGCTGCTGGACTCTCACGCCCCGCTGGTGGTGCTCACGGCGGTGGGTTCGCTCGGCGCGATGGGAACGCTGATCAGCATCCCGGTGGTCAGCCAGTTGCTCGGCTGCACACCGCTTGGTCCGGTCGGCTGGGGACAAGCTCTGGGCGCCGCCGCCGGGGCGACCTTGGCGATAGCCGTTCTGAACCGGGTTTCGGACGGTTGGGGCAGCCCGCACACGCTGCCACCAGGACCTGACGCGACGAGCGGTGAGCCGTCCGGTCGGACTGGCGAATCTCAACGACCCCGGCCCGCCAAAGCAGCGCATAGAGTTGCACCAGAGGCACCTTCAGCACCAACGCGATCGACGAAACCAGCGGATCGGACACGGAGTCGGTCGTCGACATAATTTCGACGGTGGTCGGAGTACTCGGCGGGGCGGCAAACCCTTCGTTACCGAAAGGCGAATCATGGCCGAAAAGAAATCGCGCAAGGGGGCCTCGCAGAGCGAAGCCGTCCAGAAGATCCGCGAGGGCGAAACGTTCGTGGTGAACCTGCCGGTGGTGGGTCAGGTGGAGATTCCGCGACCCGAGCAACTGGCCTACTACGGCGGCCTGGCGGCCCTGGCGGCGTTCGAACTCATCGACTGGCCGGTCGCCCTGGTCATCGCCGCCGGTCACGTGATCGCGAGCAACCACCACAACCGGCTCCTCGAGGAGCTCGGCGAGGCGATGGAAGAGGCCTAGTCGTCTAGCCGCTCACCGCGTTATCGAACTCCAGCGTGACCCGGGTGCCGCCCGGGGTGCGCACGGTGGCGACGCGGTCGGCCAGCCCACCGATCAGGGTGAGCCCGCGCCCGCGCCGGCGGCTTCGCAGGCTGACGGACGAATCGCCGACCCAGCTCCCGGTGTCGCTGACGGTGACCGCGACGGTCTCCCCGTGCAGGAAGGCCTCGACGGATACCGTCCGTCGCGCCTCGCAGCGGCTGCCGTGTTCGATGGCGTTGGTGACCGCCTCGCCCGCCGCCAGCAGGATGTCCTCCTCGCGGTGGGGCGCCGCCGCGATGCTGTCCAGCCAGCCCCGCAGCTGGCGGCGCGCGACCGGGATCTGCGCCGGCACCGCCGGCAGCACGGTGGCGAAGCTGCGCGCGGCCACGTGGCTCGGGCGCAGCGCGAGCACCACGACGTCGTCGCGGTAACCCCCCGGCGGGGTCATGCACGCCAGCAGCTCGCCACACACCGATTCGACCGGCAAGCCGGCGCAATCGGCGGCCGCGGCCTTCAGGCGGGCGAACCCCTGGTCGAGCGTCTCCCCGGCCCGCTCGATCAGTCCGTCGGTATAGAGCAGCAGCAGGCTTCCCGGTGCCAGCTCGGCCGTCGCGGTGACGTTGTCCGAGCCTTTATCCGGGCCGCTGTCCCGGACCGCCACCGGCGGCCGCCGACCCGACTCGAGGTAAACCGGGTCACCGTCGGACGGAATGAGCAGCGGGTACGGGTGCCCGGCGCAGCTGTAGCTGACGGTGGCGCCATCCGCCCCCGTTTCGACCAGTGCGTAGGCCACCGTCGCGCAGCGGGCGCCGGTGACGCTGGCGGCGTAGCGGTCCAACGCGCCCAGCACCGCGGCCGGCTCGGCCGCGCTGAGTGCCGAGGCGGCCACCGCGGCGCGCAGCCTGCTCATCACGATCGCGGCGGCCAGGCCGTGCCCGACGACGTCGCCGACCGAAATGCCGATCCGGCCGGCGCGGCCCAGCGGCGTGACCGAGTACCAGTCGCCGCCGACCCGCATCGCCTCCCCGGCCGGCTGGTATACGGCCGCCACGACCGCGGCGGTCGAGCCGCGATCCAGGTCGAGCAGGTGCTCCTGGAAGTCGACGGCGATCCGGTGCTCGCGCCCCAGGACGCGTATCCGGTCAACCGCCGACTGGGTGAGTTTGGCGATCCGACCGAACGTGTCGAGTTCGCCAGCGTCGAACCGGCGCGGCGTGGGCCACAGCAGGACCAGCACGCCGATGACGCGACCCCCGTTGTCCCGCAACGGATGAGCGACACACGCGCGGACACTTTCCGCAGTGTCGCGCACGGCGTGGTGATAACGCGGCGGGAGGTCAAAGGTATCGGGGACGACCATCGGCTCACCGGTGGTCACGACGTTGGCTCCAACCAACGGCGCGTCGAGCGCGGTGACGTGGTAGCGGTCCCGCACTTCCGGGGGAAGGTCGCCGGCGTATTCGAACCGGACGTGGCGCTCCCCGTCGAACACTCCGATCGCCACCGCGGCGGCATCGGCCGAACCGGACGGGTTGTCGATCAGGGCACCCAATATCGCGGCCACCGAGTCGGTGGCCTGCAGCGCCGAGTCAAGCTCCACCAGGTCGAGCGGCGCCTCGCGCCGCTGGCGGTCGCGCTCGCGGTCGACCGCGGACAACCGTGACGCCACCCTGTCAATGAGCTCCTGCGACCGGAACGGTTTGGGCAAGTAGTCGTCGGCCCCACCGGCGAACCCCTCGTCGACGGCCTCCGCGCCGGCCCGGGCCGACAGCATGAGGACCGGGGTGGCCGCCAGCTCCGGATCCGCGCGGATCGCCGCGACGAGGTCGAAGCCGTTGAGGCCCGGCATCATCACATCCGTCACGATCGCGTCCGGGCGGAGCTCCTTGGTCGCCGCCAACGCCGACTCCCCGTCGGCGGCCAAAACCGTTTGCCAATGGGGCGATAGCACCCGCTCCAGGTGGGCCCGCATGTCCGCGTTGTCGTCGGCGACGAGCACTAGTTGGCGGTTCTCGCGAGACACCGGGTCCGCAACGGACGTCAGCCACTGACGCGCCTCGGCCACGTACGGGTTGCTCTCGTCCGGCGTCAGCTCGGGGGACTGCCCGACCGGCGTGTCCGCGACCGATCGCGGCAGCCGGATGGTGACCGTTGTTCCGCGATCCGGTTCGCTCTGGATCTCCACCGTTCCGCGTTGCAGCTCGACGAGCCCGCGCACCAGCGACAGCCCAATGCCGGTGCCCTCCACGCTGCGGCCGCGCATGTTGTCGGCCCGGTAAAAGCGCTCGAACAGCCGGTCCAGGTCCTCCGGGCCGATCCCAACCCCGGTGTCGCGCAACGTGATTCGGCAATCGGCGGGCTCGGCACGCACCTCGATCGAGATCGATCCGCTCAGCGTGTACTTGACGGCGTTGGAAAGCAGGTTGAGCACGATCGTTTCCCACATCCCGGGGTCGACGTCGGCCAGCGCCGGGCCGCAGTCCAACACGAGACCCAGGCCCGCGCGCTGGCACAGCTCGCTGAACGACGACGCGATCTGCTCGGTGAGCGCGCCGACGTCGGTGCACACCAGTTTCGCGTTCGCCCGGCCCGCCTCGATGCGCGAGAAATCGAGTAACGAGTCGACCATGCGCTGCAGGCGCCGCGCGTTGCGCCCCGCCGTGGTCAGGCGATCCGCCAGCACGCTTTCGGGCGGCGCATCGGATAGCGCGTCCTCGAGCGGCCCCAGCAAAAGCGTTAGCGGGGTGCGGAATTCGTGGCTGACATTGGTCAGAAACGCCGTCTTCGCGCGGTCCAACTCGGCGAGCGCGTCGGCCCGCAGCCGCTGCTGTTCGTAGGACGCTATCCGGGCAAATGTCGACGACAGCTGGTCGGCCAGCAGCTGACAGAAGCCGCGGTACTGGTCGTCGAGCGGGCAGCGCGGATTGATGCCGACGACCAGCGCTCCGGCCGTGGAGCCCTCGCCGAGCGGCAACACCAGCGCCCGCTCCGGGCAGTCCGCACCGAGGATCGCCCCGAGCCCCGACAGCACCGCGTCGACGTCATCGGTCAGCGTCCGAAGCGATCGCGGCAAGGCCGGCAGCACCGACGCCGTCGCGCCGCGAAGCGCGGCGTCGCCGTCGGCGTCGGCGACGTAGACGGCGATGAACGGCAGGTCCGCCGGCTGGGCCGCACAGACCGTGACGGCCGCGCCGACGGCGTCATCAATGCTCTGCGTTCCCATGACGGCGGAGGCCAGATCGTTGAGCAGTTGCAGGCGCCGCTCCCCCAGCACCCGCTCGGTCGTTTCGTTCACCGCGCAGAAAATCCCGGAAACGTCGCCGCCCTCGCCGATCAGCGGGCCGTAGGTGAACGTGAAATACCGATCCCGCCGCCGGCCTTCCACCACCATCGTGAGCAGCAAGTCGTCCGACCAGGTGGCCTCGCCGGTCGCGATGACGCTCGCCAGCATGGGTGAGATCGATTCCCAGATGTCCCACCACACTTCACGGCCGGGCCGGCCGAGCGCGGACGGGTGCTTGTCGGCCAGCGCCGATATGTACGCGTCGTTGTAGACCAGGAACAGCTCCTGCGCCCCCAGCCACAGCACGATCGGGAACCGTGACGTCAGCGCCGTCACCGCCGCCGCGCGGAACTCGGCCGGCCACCGCTGCGGCGGCCCCAAAGGGTGCGTGGCCCAGTCGAACTCGGCAAACCGGCGGCCCATTTCGCCGCCCAGCGCAACCGCGGCCGCGAGGTCGGCCGGCAGCGGTTTCATTGCCGGCGGTCGCGTTGCAGGGCGTCGGAAAGCGTCGGGTACACCTCGAGGATGCGATCGAGCTCGGTCACCTGGATCGGTCGGAGAACCAGGTCGTTGTCCGCCACCAGGCGCACCGATGTGCCGGTTTCCTTCCCACCCTCGTGGCAGTCGAGGACCGCGTTCAACGCCGCGCTGCCGAAGAAGGTCACCGGTTGCAGGTCGACGATCACCAACCGGGCCGGGTGCTTCGCGGCCACCTGCAGCGCGGCGACCAGGTGGGGAGTGAGCTGGTCGACGGTGCTGGAATCGACATCGCCTTTGACCCGGACGAGTACGGCGTCCTCCCGGGCCTCGTGGTCAACCGCCAACAATTCCATGCCTTTCACCGCCTCGAACAAGCCGAATTCCTTTCCTGGGCGTCACTGCGGGTCCCGAATTAGCAGCATGCCCAGGAAAGAATGTTTCGAAGCCTAGCGATTACCCGGAGGGCTCCGCGGGAATCCGTTCGTGCACCGTCAGCAGCAAATGGTCGAACTGATTTTGGGCCGAGGCGGTCGGGACGGGCAGCGTCACGACCTCGGTCAGCAATTGCTTCGCCAGGGAGCGCAGCTTCACATTGGTCTCCTGCGAGCGCCACTGCAGCACGCGAAAGGCCTGCTCGGCGCTGACCCGGTAGACGTACATCAGCACCCCCTTGGCCTGTTCGATGGCCGCGCGGTTCTCGAACAGGTCCGGCAGCGCCTCGTCGAGCACTTCCTGCCGCGCCTCGTCGAAGGTGTTGGCGAGGTCGATGTAATACCCCGCCGTGCCCAGCACCGCGCCGGAGTCGTCCAGCATGCGGTCGGCCACCACGATCGCGTCGTGCACGTTGCCCGCGGTGTCGAGGAACCGGTGACGGCTTGAAAACGACTCCTCGGACTGCAGCGCGTAGTCCAGCAGGTCCTGGACGTGGGCACGGTCATCGGGATGCTTGTGCGACAGCAGCAGTTTGGTCGTCGGCACCACTTCCCCGGGTTCGTAACCGTGCATCCTGGCGACCTCGTCGGACCATTCCCAGCGCTGGCCGACGAACCAGAAGCGGAAGGACCCGACGTTCAGGTACCTGCTCGCGGCCGCGGCCGCTCCGACCGGCTGCGTCGGGCTCTCGGCGGGTTGCACGTTTGCATCCTCCCACCCGGTGGGTACTCGCGGCTACCGCCCAAGGGGTAACGTCGCGGACGGACCCATCCACAACACGCGGGAGCGCACGCCGAGTGCGCTGAGAGGACGGCTCGGGGCCGTCGACCGTACGAACCTGACCGGGTAATGCCGGCGTAGGGAGCACAGAATGACCGACACCCTGTCAACAGCGGCGCCGTCCGTCACCACCGGACCCATCGCGGGCAGCAGCAAGGCCTATCGCGAGCTGGAGGGGGTGCCCGGCGCGCGCGTGCCCTTCCGGCGCGTCAACCTCTCCACCGGGGACCACTTCGATCTCTACGACACCTCCGGGCCATACACCGACCCGGAGGCGGTGATCGACCTGACCGCCGGGCTGCCGGCGCGGCCCGGCGTGGTCCGCGACCGCGGCACCCAGCTGCAGCGGGCCCGAGCCGGCGAGATCACGGCCGAAATGGCGTTCATCGCCGCCCGCGAGGGCATGCCCGCCGAACTGGTGCGCGACGAGGTCGCCCGCGGCCGCGCGGTGATCCCGGCCAACCACAACCATCCCGAGAGCGAGCCGATGATCATCGGCAAGGCGTTCGCGGTCAAGGTCAACGCCAACATCGGCAATTCGGCGGTGACATCGTCGATCGCCGAAGAGGTCGACAAGATGGTGTGGGCCACCCGTTGGGGCGCGGACACCATCATGGACCTGTCCACGGGCAAGAACATTCACGAGACCCGCGAGTGGATCCTGCGTAATTCGCCGGTGCCGGTGGGCACCGTGCCGATCTATCAGGCGCTGGAGAAGGTCAACGGTGACCCAACCAAGTTGACCTGGGAGATCTACCGCGACACCGTGATTGAGCAGTGCGAGCAGGGCGTGGACTACATGACCGTGCACGCCGGCGTGCTGCTGCGGTACGTGCCGCTGACCGCCAAGCGGGTCACCGGGATCGTGTCGCGCGGCGGGTCGATCATGGCGGCCTGGTGCCTGGCCCATCACCAGGAGTCGTTCCTCTACACGAACTTTGCCGAGTTGTGTGAGATCTTCGCGCGCTACGACGTCACCTTCTCCCTCGGCGACGGGTTGCGGCCCGGTTCTATCGCCGACGCCAACGACGCCGCCCAGTTCGCCGAGTTGCGCACCCTGGGCGAGCTGACCACGATCGCGAAAGCCCATGGCGCACAGGTGATGATCGAGGGTCCCGGGCACATCCCGATGCACAAGATCGTCGAGAACGTGCGGCTGGAAGAGGAGCTGTGCGAGGAGGCCCCGTTCTACACGCTGGGTCCCCTGGCGACCGACATCGCACCGGCCTACGACCACATCACGTCGGCGATCGGCGCGGCGATCATCGCCCAGGCCGGCACCGCGATGCTGTGCTACGTGACGCCCAAGGAGCACCTGGGGCTGCCGGACCGCAAGGACGTCAAGGACGGCGTGATCGCCTACAAGATCGCGGCCCACTCCGCCGACCTGGCCAAGGGACACCCGCGCGCGCAGGAGCGCGACGACGAGTTGTCCAAGGCGCGCTTCGAGTTCCGTTGGCACGACCAGTTCGCGCTGTCGCTCGACCCCGACACCGCGCGGGAATACCACGACGAGACCCTGCCCGCCGAACCCGCCAAGACCGCGCACTTCTGCTCGATGTGCGGGCCGAAGTTCTGCTCGATGCGCATCACGCAGGACGTTCGGGACTACGCGGCGGCGCACGGTCTCGACAGCGAGGAGGCGATCGAGGCCGCCCTCCAAGAGGGAATGGCCGAGAAGTCGCAGGAGTTCGCCGAGCACGGCAATCGGGTGTATCTGCCGATCACGCAGTGAATTTCCTGCCTTTAGCCGCGCCCGGCGCCACGCCGTTGCGCGTGCTGACCATCGCCGGCTCGGACTCGGGGGGCGGCGCGGGCATCCAGGCCGACATGCGCACCATGGCGCTGCTGGGCGTGCACGCCTGCGTGGCGGTCACCGCGGTCACCGTGCAGAACACGTTGGGAGTCAAGAGATTTCACGAGGTGCCCGGCGACGTCGTCGCCGACCAGATCGAGGCCGTGGTCACCGACATCGGCATCCAGGCCGCCAAGACCGGGATGCTGGCGTCCTCGGCCATCATCGCGGCGGTGGCCGCCACCTGGCGCCGGCTGAGGCTGACGGTGCCGCTCGTCGTCGACCCCGTGTGCGCGTCCATGCACGGCGACGCGCTGCTGGCGGTATCGGCCCTGGATTCGCTGCGCGGCCAACTGTTTCCGCTCGCCACACTGGTGACGCCGAACCTGGACGAGGTGCGGCTGCTGGTGGACATCGACGTCGTCGATGCGGGGTCGCAGCGGGAGGCGGCCAAGGCGCTCCATGCGCTGGGCCCGCGCTGGGTGCTGGTCAAGGGCGGCCACCTGCGCTCGTCGGACCGCAGCTGCGACTTGCTCTATGACGGCGCCGACTTCCTCGAGTTCGACTCGCAGCGCTTGCCCACCGGCAACGACCACGGCGGCGGTGACACTCTAGCTACCGCGGTCGCGAGCGCGCTGGCGCACGGCTTCACGGTGCCTGAGGCGGTCGGGTTCGGCAAGCGCTGGGTCACCGAATCCCTGCGCGCCGCCTACCCGTTGGGCGCCGGCCATGGTCCCGTCTCGCCCCTGTTTCGGCTCACATGATTGCCCGCCTTCTCCTCGGTCCGTTCCGGACCGCATCGTCGGCGGGCGCATGAACCTCGAGGCGATCGCCGGCGTCGCACACGAACCCGACGGAGCACCGGCGGGTGTCGTGGTCCTTACCCACGGCGCCGGCGGCGACCGGGAATCACCCCTGCTGCAACAGGTTTGCGACGAATGGGCGCGGCGCGGCTGGCTCGCGGTGCGTTACAACCTGCCTTACCGCCGGCGCCGGCCCAAGGGGCCGCCGTCCGGGTCGGCAGCGCGTGACCGCGAGGGGATCGTCGAGGCGATCACGTTGTGCCGCAGCCTTTCCGGCGGTCCGCTGGTCGCCGGCGGCCACTCCTACGGCGGGCGGCAGACGTCCATGGTCGTGGCCGAGGGTGA
>NZ_LZKK01000040.1 GCF_001672815.1 Mycobacterium sp. E796
TGGCCAGCGCGGTGAGCCGGTCCAGTGGCCGCAGCGCGACCCGGCTGACCGCGATCAGCAGCAGCGCCGCCACCACCAGCGTCGCCACACCCGCGCCGATCATCAACTGGCGCAGCTCCCGGGTCACCTGGGTGGTCTGCGTCGTGTCCGCCACCAGGATCACGCGACCGCCGTCAGGCAACGGATGCACCAGCTCGGTGGCGGTCGCGTCCGGCGGCGGGGGCGGCACGCCCGGCGGCGGCCCGAACGGCGGGTAACCGGGCGGCGGGTAGCCGGGCGGTGGTGGCGGCGGTGGCCCAAGCGGCGGAACGAATGCGCCGGTGGTGGTCTGCGGGCTGATCGCGGGGTCGCCGTAGGCCGTGCCGTCGGCGGTGACCACGAGCGCGCGCACGGTGCCGCCGCCCAGTTGGGCGGCGATCTGCTGCGGCGGCGTGCGTGCGATCGCCAGGGCGTCCGCGCGGGAGGTGGCCGCGAGCAGCCGGTCGTTGAGGTTTCGACGGGCCTGTGCGCGCACGGTGACGTCGATGATTACGCCCAGGATCAGCAACACGACGGCGAGCACGCCAATAGCGACGACGACGACCCGACGCTGCAGCGACGGCGTCGGGGTCGCCGGATCGGCTGGTGCCGTCATGATCGGTGGGCCTGCATGCGGTAGCCGATGCCACGGACCGTGTGCACGATTCGCGGCCCGTGTGCCTCGAGCTTGCGGCGCAGCCCGCTGATGTGCACCTGCACCAGGTTGGGGTCGTAGGCGTCGTAGCCCCACACCGCGTTCAGGATCTGCGGGGCGCTCACGATTCGGCTGCGCTGTTCGACCAGGAATCGCAGCAACCGCAGCTCGGTGGCGGTCAGGTCCAGCGGATGTCCCGCGCGCACGGCGACCCCCGCGTCGACGTCGAGCATCAGGTCGCCCACCTGGAGCGCCCGCGGCAGCCGTCCCCGCCGGCGCAACACCGCGCCGACCCGCGACACGAGTTCGGCCAGCTCGAACGGTTTGACGACGTAGTCGTCGGCCCCGCCGTCGAGGCCGCGCAGCCGGTCGTCGAGGCCGTCGCGCGCGGTGATCAGCACGATGCCGGCGTCGCCCCAATCCCGGATCACCTCGATGAGCTCGAATCCGTCACGGCCCGGCAGCATCACGTCGAGCACCACCAGGTCAGGTCGCAGGCCGTCGAGCGCGGCCTCCAGACCGTCGCCGTCGGGGCAGGCGTCGGCGTGGTACCCGGCGTCGGTCAGCGCCTCGCGGACCATCTCCCGGATCGTCTCGGAATCCTCGACGACCAGCACCCGCGGTGTGCCGGCCGCCGGGCGCCTGCCCGCGCGCGGGAAAGTCACCATGCCTCATTGTTAGCGCTTCGTTTCGGGTACGAGCGTCGACGCCGCTTTCTTCAGGTTCGTTTCAAGTTCGACGCACCATCTGTAAAATGCATGCATAGCTGCTATTCTGCAGGGATGGTTGCGATCACGATCCGGGACGTTCCTGACGAGGTTCGCGACGAGCTGGCCACACGTGCCGCGCGATCCGGGCAGTCACTGCAGGAATACCTGCGCGGCCTACTCGTCGCGACAGCGGACAAGCCGACAGTGGGCGACGTCGTCGCCCGCGCCCGCGCCCGCGTGACGGCGACAGCAGCGCACCTCGACGCGGCTGTCATCCTCACGGCCAAAGACGCCGATCGCCGGTGACCGAGCGTGTCGTCTGCGACGCATCGGCGGTGGTGGCCGTATTGCTGGATTCCGGCATTCATGGTCAATGGGCAACCGCACGCTTGGCAGAAGCCGAACTTTACGCACCGACGTTGTTGCCCTACGAATGCGCCAACGTCATCAGGCGGGCCGAACTCGGCGGAGCGATCAGCGCGGACCAAGCCGCCCTAGCCCACACGGATCTCCTTGACCTAGCGGTAGACCTGTGGCCATACGACACGCTCGCCTCCCGCACTTGGCAGTTACGGGCAAACCTGTCCAGCTACGACGCGGCTTATGTCGCGCTCGCCGAGATCTTGAATGCCCCGCTGGTGACATTGGACCAGCGCATCCAGCGAGCGCCCGGGGTTGCGTGTTCGGTGTTGGTGCCCCCGGCCCCGCCGTCGGGCACCACGCCAAGCGTCATGCCGGCTCCGCCCGTGCCGCCGCCGCCGCGCTGAGGCCGCCGACACCGGAACCCAGCAGCGGCTTGCCCGCCACCTCTGGGGCGAAGATCAACGTGACCGCGCCGACCAGCCCGGCGAACATCAGCATGTACGCGGGCATCATCGGATTGCCGGTCCCGGCCACCAGCGTCTCGGCGATCAGCGGCGTGGTGCCGCCGAAGGCCGAAACCGCGATGTTGAACCCGATCGACACCGCACCGTAGCGCACGTGGGTGGGAAACAGGGCGGGCAGGATCGCCGGCTCGAGGCTGCTCAGGAAGACCATCGGCAGGGCGACCAGCGCCACGCCCGCGAACTTCGTCGGATACGCCCCGCCGAACCGCATCAACGCGAACGCCGGCAGTGACACCGCGACCAGCAGCCCGCAGCCTGTCCACATCAGCGGTTTGACCCCGATTCGGTCGGACAGCATCGCGACCAGGAGCACCCCGACCGTCAGGACGGCCAGCACCACCAGGACCATCACCAGGGCCGCGGTGTCCCCCACGCCCGCGGTCTTCTTGAGGTAGGTCGGCACGTACCCGCTGACCATGTAGCTGGTGTCGGTGACCGCGAGCTCCACCCCGAGACAGATCAGCAGCCCTTTCCACTGCCGCACAACGGTCAGCACGAACTGGGTGCGGACGGAGATCGGCACCGCGACCTTGTGCACCTTCTCGTACCCGGGCGACTCCTCGATCCGCGAACGCAGGTAGATCGCGACCAGCCCGAGCGGCGCGGCCAGCAGAAACGGGATGCGCCAGCCCCAGCTCAGCATGTCGGCGCTCGACAGCGCCGTCTGCAGACCCGTCACCAGCACGGCGCCCACGACGAACCCGCCGAGCGTGCCCACCGGGAGGAATCCGGCCATCATCCCGCGTTTGTGGTCAGGGGCGTGTTCGGCGATGAACGTCATGGCGCCCGCGTATTCGCCGCCGGAGGAAAGCCCCTGACCGATGCGAATGACGGTGAGCAGGATGGGCGCCCAGATCCCAATGGTGTGGTAGCCGGGCAGCGCGCCGGTCAGGGCGCCGCAGACCGCCATCAGCGAGATCGTCATCACCAGCACGGGCTTGCGCCCGATGCGGTCGCCGAGCGGGCCGAAGATGAACCCGCCGAGGGGCCGGACGACGAATCCCGCCGTCATCGTGCCGAACGTGGCGATCAGGTTGCCCGCGTCGGAATTGCTCCCGGGATAGAACGTCTGCGCAAGGAGCGTGGCGACGAGGCTGAACAGGGTAAAGTCGTACGCCTCCATGAAGTTGCCGATGGCCGTGCCCTGGATGGACCGATGCGCCGCTCGCCGATCGGCGCCCCGGACCTCAGCATTTGCACTCATTGGGTAGGTCAGTTACCCGAAACGCCGCGCAATTAAGCGATCCCCGTCCGGGTTCGGCCGAAAAGCACAGTCGTTCGCCAAGACTGAAGCGGGGACTAGTCCCGCTCCGGGCCCTTGATCGTCATCGCCGCGAAGGTGGCCAAGAACGTCGCGGCGGGAACGGCGTTGACGATCTTGTCCCGCGCCCGGATGTGCGCGCCGACGGCCAGGGTGAAATACAGCGTCAGCATCGCCGTCGTCAGCCTCGCCAGGCCGGGGAACCGGGTGACCGAGAGCAGTCCCACCGCCGCGGCCGCCTTGACGACCGGCAGCACGGGTCGGATCTCGTCCGGCACCCCGAGGTCGTCCAGAACCTTCTTGATCGGGGCCACCTGCACCCCGCACGCCACCGCGTCGACGGCATGGAACACGGCGAGCGCCGCATAGGTTTTCGGTGAAGTCAGCGCACTCATATACCCGAGCCTATTGCGTCAGCTGCGGCGGCACGCCGGGCTCGCCGTCCACCGGCGCGCGGGCGCTCGCCTCGGCCTTGGCCACCGCCTGGGCGATCGCGGGGTCGGTCTCGGTGGAGAACCAGTCGGCGATGTCGGCGTCGTCGGACTCGGCGGCGTGCTTGGGGACGTCGTCGACCGGGGATGGCTGGAACCGGAACACGCCGTCCTCGCCGGGGGCACCCAGGAGTTTGGTGAAGCCCTGCAACGCCGAGCTGAAGTCGCTGGGCACCACCCACACCTTGTTGGCGTCACCGCGCGCCATCTCCGGCAGCGTCTGAAGGTACTGGTAGGCGAGCATCTCCGGGGTGGGCCTGCCGGCCTTGATCGCAGCGAACGTCTTCTCGATGGCCTTGGCCTGCCCCTGCGCCCGCAGGTAGGCCGCTGCGCGCTCACCCTGGGCGCGCAGCATGCGGGACTGCCGGTCGGCCTCGGCGGCCAGGATCGCGGCCTGCTTGGCACCCTCGGCGGCCAGGATCTGCGCCTGCTTGGCTCCCTCGGCCTGGGTGATCGCGGCCTGCCGGTTCCCTTCGGCGGTCAGGATCATCGCCCGCTTCTCCCGGTCGGCCTTCATCTGCTTTTCCATCGAGGCCTGGATGGACGGCGGCGGGTCGATGCTGCGCAGCTCGACCCGGGCGACCCGTAGGCCCCAGCGGCCGGTGGCCTCGTCGAGCACGCCGCGCAGCTGGCCGTTGATCATGTCGCGGGAGGTCAGTGTCTGCTCGAGTGTCATCCCGCCGACCACGTTACGCAGCGTGGTCGTGGTGAGCTGCTCGACGCCGACGATGTAGTTGCTGATCTCGTACACCGCCGCCTGCGGGACGGTGACCTGGAAATACACGACGGTGTCGATGTTGAGGGTCAGGTTGTCCTCGGTGATCACCGGCTGCGGAGGGAAGGACACCACCCGCTCACGCAGGTCCACCCGGGCGCGCACGCGGTCGATAAACGGCACCAGCAACGTGAGCTGCCCGCTGACCGTCCGGCTGTAACGGCCCAGCCGCTCGATCACCGCGGCCTCGGCCTGAGGGATCAGCGCGACGGACTTCGCCACCACGATGATCCCAAAGACGATGATCGCGAGGGCCACCACCAAAAGAGCGATCCCAGCCATGGTGCTTCCTCCCGTTTCTTCTTCAGGTATTACAGGTCCTTGAACACCACCGCGGTGGCGCCGTTGATCTGCATGACCGTCACCCGTTCGCCGGGTTCGTAGACATCGTTGTCGTTGAGTGGCCGGGCCGTCCATACCTGGCCGTCGAGCTTCACCTGACCCTCGTCGCGCGCGACGCGGTCCAGCACCAGCGCGCTCTTCCCCTCCAGCGCCTCGATGCCGGTCGGCAGCCCCTTCGCGGGTGTGAGCCGCCGCCGCAGCGCCGGCCGCACCAAAACCAGCAGCAGCACCGAGACGACCACGAACACCGCCGCCTCGGCCCAGATCGGCCAGCCCAGCAGCCAAGTGCCGCCCGCTGCGGCCAGCGCGCCCCCTGAAAGCATCAGCAGGGACATGTCGCCCGTCAGCGCCTCCGCACCGGCAAGTACCAGCGCGAATATGAGCCAAATCACCGCGGCGGGCATGCGGTCAGAATACGCGTAATCCGCCTTTGCCGAACCAAACAACTACACTCCGAGATCATGTGGTGTCCCAGTGTCTCGCTGTCCCTGTGGGCCAACGCCTGGCTCGCGGGCAAGGCCGCGCCCGACGATGTGTTGGACGCGTTATCCCTTTGGGCGCCAAAGCAATCGGTGACGGCGTATGATGCCGTCGCCGCGGGCCACACCGGACTGCCGTGGCCCGATGTGCACGACGCCGGGACGGTCACGCTGCTGCAGACGCTGCGCGCGGCGGCCGGCCGGCCGTCCGTGCCGGCGTCCGCAGGGTTGCCGGCTCGTTTGCGCGGGACCATCAGCGTGGTGCTGCCGGTGCCCGGCGACGTGCGTGGGCTGGCCGCGGGGACGCAGTTCGAGAGTGACGCGCTGGCCGCCGGCGAGGCCGTGATCATCGCCAACCCCGACGATCCGACCACCGCCGTCGGGCTGGTCCCCGAGTTCAGCTACGGCGATCTGGATGGCGCCGACGACGACGCGGACCTGCCGGAATTGTGCGCGCTGTCGTGGACGGTGTACTCGCTGCCCGGCGCCCCGCCGCTGCACCACTACGAGCTCGGCGACGCGGAATACGCGCTGCGGTCCGCCGTGCGCTCGGCCGCGGATGCTCTCGGCGCCATCGGCTTGGGCGCCGCGGCCGACGTCGACGATCCGCGCGGGCTCGTCGAGCAGCTGCTGGAATCGGCACGGCAGCACCGCATTCCCGACCATGCACCGTCGCGCGCGCTGCGGGTGCTGGAGAACGCCGCGCACGTCGACGCCATCATCGCCGTCAGCGCCGGGCTGAGCCGGTCCGATTCCCCCGCAGACCGCATCGCCGCGGGCATCACGCAGTCGTCGTCACAGGCGCAGATCGCGACCGACGCGCTACGCCCGTTGACCACCGTGGTGCGTTCGGCGCGCATGGCCGCGGTCGACGCGATCCTGCACTCGGCCTGGGCCGACTAATCCTCGGCGTCGACCCGCTTCGCCCGGCCACGCCGCGCTCGCGATCGCCGCTAATCCTGTTGGCGCGCCACGCAATGCGGCGGGCGGCACGGCGCGCCGTTGACGCTGGCGAGGCAGCCCGGCACCGGATCCCTTCCGGCCACCCGGGTCGGCGCCCGGCCGTGCCGAAGCTCGTCGATCAGGTCGGCGGCGAGGCGGGCGAATCGGTTGTCGGCGTTGGGGGTTGCGGCGCGGGCGAAGGCCAACCCCGCGGCCTCGGCCTGCAACCGCAACTCGTGGTCCAGATCCCACACCACCTCGATGTGGTCGGCAACGAAGCCGATCGGGCAGACGATGACGGCCTCGGTGCCCGTTAGCGTCGCGAGGTGGTCCTCGACGCTCGGCTCCAACCATGGCACCTGCGGCGGGCCCGAGCGCGACTGCCAGGCCAGGTCGTAGTCGGTGTAGCCGGCGGCCGCCGCGACCAGCCTTGTCGCGTAGGCGACTTGGCGGCTGTAGAGCTGGGGACCGAAGCGCTGGTCGGCGGCCACCGGGACCGAATGCGCGGTGAAGATCAGCCGGGCGCCCGCCGGCACTGTCTCGGCGGCGGCGGTGACGGCCCCGGCGAACATCTCGACGAAAAGCGGATGGTCGAAATAGGCCCGCAGCTTTACCAATTCGGGCGAGCCGGGCCCGGCCACCTGGCGGGCCCGGCCGATGTCTTCGACGTATTGCGTGCAGCTGGAATATCCGCTCCATGCTGACGTGGTGAACACCGCGGCACGGCGAACACCGTCGTCCCGCATGGTCGCCACGGTGTCCTCGACGTAGGGGTCCCAATTGCGGTTGCCGAAGTACACCGGCAGATCCAGTTCCGCGCGCAGCTCGGCGATCAGGGCGCGGTTGATGCCGTTGATCGGCGACACCCCGCCGAAATGCAGGTAGTGCTCGGCGACTTCGTCGAGGCGCTCGGGCGGCACGTTGCGGCCCCGGGTGACGTTCTCCAGGAACGGCCGCACCTGCTCGGGGCCCTCCGGCCCGCCGAAGGACAAGAGCAGGACGGCGTCGAAATCCATTATGCGTTAAAGCAATTGGGTGCTGGCGCCGCCGTCGGCGTAGATGACGGTCCCGGTGGTGGCCGGTAGCCAGTCGGACAGCAGCGCGCACACCGTCTTGGCGACCGGCGTCGCGTCCTTCATGTTCCAGCCCAGCGGGGCGCGCTGATCCCAGCCCTCCTCGAGCAGGTGAATCTGAGCGCCCGCCTCTTCGCCGAGCGCGCCGCCGACGATCGCGCTCATCGCGAGCGTCCGAATCGGGCCCGCGGCAACGAGATTGGAGCGCACACCGTACTTGCCGGCCTCGCGGGCCACGAACCGGTTCACCGACTCCAGCGCGCTCTTGGCGACGGTCATCCAGTTGTAGGCCGGCATCGCGCGCGACGGGTCGAAGTCCATGCCGACGATTCCGCCGCCGGGGTTCATGATCGGCAGCAGCGCCTTGGCCAGCGACGCATACGAATACGCGGAGATGTGGATGCCCTTGGCGACGTCCTCGTAGGGGGCGTCGAAGAAGGGGTTGATGCCCATCCCGCTCTGCGGCATGAAGCCGATCGAATGCACCACGCCGTCAAGCTTGTTGCCCTCGCCGATCACCTCGGTCACCCGGTCGGCCAGGGTGGCGAGGTGCTTCTCGTCCTGCACGTCGAGTTCGATCAGCGGGGCCTTGGCCGGCAGCCGGTCGGCGATGCGCTGGATCAGCCGCAGCCGGTCGAATCCGGTCAGCACCAATTCGGCCCCCTGCTCCTGGGCCACCCGCGCGATGTGGAAAGCGATCGACGAGTCGGTGATGATCCCGGTGACCAGAATCCGTTTGCCTTCGAGCAGTCCTGCCATATCCGTCCTTCGATGTTCTTCTTTGTTCTGCGACTCAGTGGCCCATGCCCATGCCGCCGTCGACCGGGATGACGGCACCGGCAATGTAGCTCGCATCCTCGGAAGCCAGGAAGCTGACCGCCCCCGCAACCTCCGCGGCGGTGCCAACCCGCTTGGCCGGGATGAATTCCAGTGCGCCCGCCTGGATCCGCTCGTCCAGCGAGCGGGTCATCTCGGTGTCGATGTAGCCGGGGGCGACCACGTTGGCCGTCACCCCGGCCTTGGACAGCTCACGGGAGATCGAGCGTGCCATGCCGATCAGTCCGGCCTTGGCGGCCGCGTAGTTGGACTGGTTACCGATCCCCCACATGCCGGACACCGATCCGATGAAGATGATGCGGCCGAACCGCTTGCGCTGCATGCTGCGCGACGCCCGCTGAGCAACCCGGAACGCCCCGGTGAGGTTGGCGTTGATGACCTCTTCGAACCGCTCCTCGGTCATCCGGATCAGGAACGCGTCTTTGGAGATGCCGGCGTTGGACACCAGCACCTCGACCGGTCCCTGGTGTTCCTCGACCTCTTTGAACGCGCGGTCGACGGCGTCGTTGTCGGTGACGTCACACACCACGCCGAACAGTCCCTCGGGTGCCCCGGATCCGCGGTGCGTGACGGCCACCTTGTGCCCGTCGGCCGCCAGCCGCTGGGCGATCGCGAGACCGATTCCCCGGTTTCCGCCCGTCACCAGTACCGAGCGAGATACAAACGCGGGTTTGGCGCCGTCGGTGGCTACTTCAGTCACCCGGCCAACCTATCGCCTCACCGTTGCACGCCCGAAATCTGCCCCCTGTCGTGCCGGCTTTGCCGCGAACCTAACCTGGCTGCGATTTTCGGGGTGGATTTTCGCAGTGCGGTTCGACTCGCGCGGTGATGTCGGTAACACGCAGCAGACTTCGCCCATGATCGAGCCTTTTCTGGGCAGCGAAGCCCTATCTGCGGGCACGCTGACGCCCTACCAATTGCGCAGTCGGTACGTCGCACTCCACAAAGACGTGTATGTGCCCCGCGATGTGGAGTTGACCGCGCAATTGCGCGCGAAAGCGTTGTGGCTACGCTCGCGCCGCCGCGGCATTCTGGCCGGCTACTCGGCTTCTGCGCTGCACGGCACCAAATGGATCGGTGCGGACCTGCCCGCGGCCATCATCTATGCCAACAGTCGCCGCGAGCCAGGAGTCCAGACCTGGGAGGACCGCATCGAGCCCGACGAGATCTTGCTGATCGATGGCATGCGCGTCACGACGCCCGAGCGGACGGCCCTGGACCTGGCAAGTCGATTGCCGCAGGACCTCGCCGTCGCGGCGGTGGACGCATTGGTGCAGGCAACCTCCGCCAAGATGGCCGACGTAGAGCAATTGGTCGATCGCTACCGGGGCCGACGTGGCATCAAAGCAGCCCGAGCCGCTCTCGACCTTGTCGACGGCGGAGCGCAATCGCCCAAGGAAACCTGGCTGCGCCTGCTACTGATACGTGCGGGGTTTCGGCGTCCCCAAACCCAGATCCCGGTCCGCAACGAATGGGGTTGGGCCGAAGCGTATTTGGACATGGGTTGGGAGGACGTCAAGGTCGCCGCCGAGTATGAGGGTGGTCAACACCAAACGAGTCGCTACCACTATCGGAAGGACATCCGGCGTCTCGAGAATGTGGAGCGGCGTTACGGCTGGACCGTGGTTCGGGTCGTGGCTGAGGACCACCCCGCTGATGTTATCCGCCGGGTAACTGAGGCGGGCGCTCCGCGAGCCGAACCACATCGCGAAATCCTCGGACGAAAATCGCAGCCACGTTCGGCTCGCGGGTAAGAAAGCTAGGTGGGCAGGCGCCGGTTGATCAGCAGCGCGGCCAGCCCCGCGAGCGCCAGCACCAGCGCACCCAGCCGCAGCCAGCCCGCGCTGGCGTCGCCCTTGATCGTCTCGTAGCCGATCTGCTGCTGCAGCGACGCGTAGACGGCCTTCAGCTCGGCCAGGCTGGCGGCGTTGTACCAATTCCCACCGGAGAGCTCGGCGACCTTCTTCATGGTGGAGTCGTCGACGGGAACGGGCTGGCGCTGGTCGTTGATCTCGACGAAGCCATAGGGCGTGCCGAACGAGATCGTCGAGATCGGTACGCCCTGGTCCTTGGCGGTGCGCGCGGCGGTGAACGCGCCCTTGGGGTTGTCCGGGTTCGTCGGCATCGTCTCCTTGCCATCGGAGAACAACACGATGCGCGCCGGTGGGGGCGTGTCGCCGCCGCCGATCACCGCGCCGACGGTGGCGATGGCCTGCAACGCGGTGAAGATGCCCTCCCCGGTGGCGGTGCGGTCGGCGAACTGGAGCTTGTCCAGCGCGTTCTTGGTCGCGTCCCGGTTGGTGGTCGGGGACACCAGCACGGTCGCGGTCCCCGCGTACTCGATCAGGCCCAGGTTGATACCGGGTGTCAGCTCGTCAGCGAACTGCTTGGCGGCCTCCTGCGCGGCCGCCATGCGATTGGGCGGCACGTCGGTGGCGCGCATCGACTGCGACACGTCGATCACCAGCATCACCACCGCGCGGTTGCGCGGGATCCGGACGTCGTTCGTCGGCCCCGCCATCGCGATCGTGAACAGCACCAGCGAGGTCACCAGCAGGATCGCCGGCACGTGCCTCCAACGCGAAGGACGTTGCGGTGCAACGCTTTCCAGCAGCTCCATGTTCGCGAATCGCAGCATCCGCCGCTGCCGCGCGAGTTGCAGCACGATGTACAGCGCGGCCAACCCGACGGCGGCGAACAGGAAAAGGAAAAACCAAGCGTGTGCGAAGCCCGACAGTGTCATCGGGCCCAGCAGGGGCAGTGTCACTGCCGGCCCGCCAGTGCCCCGCGACGGCGGGACTCGACGAAGCGGACGATGTCGGCGATCCAGTCCCGGTCGGTGCGCAGCGTCAGCACCGGGGCCCCGCAGCTGCGGATGGTGCGGGACACCTCGGCGCGGTGTGCCGCGGCCGCCTTGGCGAAGTCGTCACGCAGCTGGGCGTCGATGGTGAATTCCCGGGTGACCCCGGTTTCCGCGTCCTGCAACACCACGTCGCCGATGTCGGGCAGCTCGACGTCGCGCGGATCGAGCACCTCGATCGCCAGCACCTCGTGGCGGGCTGCGATCGCCCGCAGCGGGCGCATCCAGTTGATAGGGCCCAGGAAGTCGCTGATGATGACGGCCATGCCGCGGCGCCGCTCGGGCCGGCGTAACGCGTCGATCGCGGTCGCCAGATCGCCGCGCACGCCGACCGGCGCCCTGGGCGTGGTGGCGATGGTGCGCAGCAGCGTCTGCTCGTGCTGGCGCCCCGATCGGGCCGGGACCCGGGTGATGGTCGCACCGGTGGCGATGATCGCGCCGAGCCGGTTGCCGCCACCACTGTTGAGGAACGTGATCGCCGCCGCGGCGGCCACCGCCAGGTCGCGCTTCTCGCACACCGTGGTGCCGAAGTCCAGGCTGGCCGACATGTCGACCACCATCCACGTCTCCAGCTCGCGGTCGGCGATCATCTGCCGGACGTGCGGGTGCATGGTGCGCGCGGTGACGGCCCAGTCCATCCGCCGGACGTCGTCGCCGGGCTGGTACTCCCGCGACTCCCCCGGCTCGGTGCCCGGCCCCGGGATCAGGCCGAGGTGGTCGCCGTGCAGCACCCCGTCGAGCTTGCGCTTGACCGTGAGCTCGAGCTGGCGCAGCGCCGCCGACAGCTTCGGGTCGTCAATCTGCCCGCGCTCGAACGATGGCGGATGACGCACCGCCTTGTGGGGTTCGGTCACCGACCGCTGGCCGCCACGGTCTGCATCACCGGGGGAACCGAATGGCCTTGCTGCGGAACGGCATTCACCTGCGGCAGGGCCACCGTCTGCAGGATCCGGTTGATGACGATCTCCGGCGAGATCTCGTCGGCGAGCGCGTCATAGGTCAGTATCAACCGGTGCCGCAGCACGTCGGGGATGACCTCCACGACGTCCTGCGGGATCACGTAGTCGCGACCCCGCACCAGCGCCAACGAGCGGGCGCCGGCGATGATGCCCAGCGAGGCGCGCGGTGAGGCGCCGAACGAGACCCAGGTCTTGACGTCATTCATGCCGAGCTGCTCGGGGTTGCGGGTGGCGGTGACGACACGCACGACGTAGTCGACCAGCGCGTGGTGGACGAAGACGTTGGACGCGATGTCCTGCAGCCGCAACAGGTCGCCGGTGTTGAGGATCTGCTTGGGCACCGGCGGCTTGACGCCCATCCGGTAGATGATCTCCCGCTCCTCCTCTGGCGACGGGTAGCCGACGTTGATCTTGAACAGGAAGCGGTCCCGCTGGGCCTCGGGCAGCGGGTAGACACCCTCGTGCTCGATCGGGTTCTGCGTGGCCATCACCAGGAATGGGTTGGGCAGCGGGAAGGTCTTGCCGCCGATCGACACATGGCGCTCCTGCATGACTTCCAGCAGCGCCGACTGCACCTTCGCCGGCGCGCGGTTGATCTCGTCGGCGAGCAGGAAGTTGACCACCACCGGGCCGAGCTCGGTGTCGAACTCCTCCTTGCCCTGCCGGTAGATGCGGGTACCGATGATGTCGGTGGGCACCAGGTCGGGCGTGAACTGGATACGCGCGAACGTCCCGCCGACCACGCGCGCGAAGGTCTCCACGGCCAGCGTCTTGGCCACGCCGGGCACACCCTCGAGCAACACGTGCCCCTTGGACAACAGGCCGACCAGCATCCGCTCCACGAGCTGGTCCTGCCCGACGATGATCCGCTTGACCTCGAAGATGGCGCGCTCAAGCGTGTGGACCTCGGCGGCCAGCCCATTACCGCCGGCCGGCGGCGCCTCGTGTGCCGGGGGGCCGGAAGGACCGCCCTGGCCCGGGTAGTTGCTGGCGCCCGGGGGCGGCCCACCTGCTGATGTCATCAAGAACCCTCCACGCTCATCTGGACACGACTGCCGGGCAGCGACGTGCCCTCGACCAACTATTCCAGGCCAGCCGGTTTCCGTCGACGCTCGCCCAGTTGATGCCTCGCCGGCCCCGCGATCAGTACTCGATGATCCTAGTCAGGAACGGCGTCATGCCGGGCTTGCGCACCGGGCTGACGGTGACCTTGCCGGCGAGGCTGGACGCCTCGAGCATCTGCCCGTTGCCCAGGTACATCGTGACGTGCTGGCCGCCGTTCGGGCCGTAGAAGATGAGGTCGCCGCGCCTCGCCTGGTCGGGCGGAATGTGGCGACCGGCGTTGTACTGGTCACCGGAGAACCGTGGGATCAGCACGCCGACACCGGCGAAGCCGTAGCGCATCAGCCCCGAGCAGTCGAAGCCGTTGATGTTGGCCCCGTCGCCGACGCCCTTGCTGGGCCCGTCCAACGAGCCGCCGCCCCACGAGTAGGGCACGCCCATCTGCGACCCCATGCGCTTGATCACGTACTCGACGGCCTGCCGGCCGTAAACCCGCGGGATCTTGCCGCCCGGGTTGGTGGGGGTGGCCGCCGCGGGTGCTGGGTCCCCGAGGATGTTGATTCCGAGGCCGCCCAGAAATTGCCTGCCCAGGTCCATCGTCGTCTGGGTAGCCTGCGCGGTGGCCTGCAGCGAGGCGTTGGCGACGGCGAGCGGATCACCCGGGGCGCCGGCGCTGATGGTCGCCGGCAAGGTGGGATCCCACGCCCCGGGGTCGGCCGTGGCGGGGGCCGCCACAGACAACGTCAGCCCGGTCACCAAGGCGGTGATCCAGGCAAGGCTGATAAAGCGAAACCGCTTGCGGCCCATGGCTCCTCGTTCACTGCTCATTTACTCACCACTCGATGTAGCGGACCACGTACGGCGTCATCCCGCTGGTGCGCACGGGCGCGACGCGAACCTTCAATCCGATGTCGGGAGCCTCGAGCATCTGGCCGTCGCCGAGGTAGATCGTGACGTGCTGGCTGCCGCCTGGTCCGTAGAAGATGACGTCACCGCGGCGCATCTGCGCCGACGGGATCTTGCGGCCAAGGTTGTACTGCGAACCCGAGTAGTGCGGCAGCTTGATGCCCACGCCGGCGAACGAGTACAGGACCAGGCCCGAACAGTCGAAGCCGGTGATCCCGGCGCCGGAGTCGATGCCCTTGCTGGGCCCGGCCGCGTTGCCGCCGCCCCACGAATAGGGCACGCCGATCTGCGACATGCCGCGCCGGATCACGTACTCGGTGGCCTGCCGCCCGTACACCCGGGGAATGCGGCCGGCGGTGCCGCCGGGTGCGGCGTTGGTGATGCCGGTGTCGTCGGGCTTGAGGATGCCCAGCTGCTGCAAGAAGCTTCGGCCCATGCCGGCGGTGACCTGCGTCGACGTGGCCGAGATGCCCAGCACCTGGTTGATGACGGCGATCGGGTCACCGGGGACGTTGGCGCTGGGCACCATGGGCAACGTCGGGTCCCACAGGCCATCCCACCGGCGGCCCCCGGAATGCGGGGCGCCGGCCGGGGAACCCGGATCCCACCGGTCCCCCGAGACCGCGACGCCGGACGAGCCGTGCTCCGCCGCCCATTCACGCTGGGCCGCTACGAGTTTCGCCTGGGCCTGGTCCCGCTCGTCGGCCAGACGGGTGGCCAGTTCACGCTGGTCGTTGAACTTGCGCTTGGAATCGGTGAGCGCGGCCACCGCGGCATCCTGGCTGGCCTTGGCGTCGGCGGCGGCCTTGTCGGCCTTCTGCTTGGCCAGCCGCGCCGCCGACTCCTTGTTCACCTGCTCGGTCCGGGCCCGCTGCAGCTTGTCCATCACCGCCTGGGAGCTCGCGGTCAGGGTCTCGGCGGCGCTCTGGGTCGCGATCATGTCTTCGGGGCTGGTCGCGGTCAGGTAGCTGCCCGACGGCCCGTTCATATAAGTGGCCGCCGCGAAGGTGTTGAACCGATGCTGGGCGGCGGCGATCGCCGCGTTGGCGTCCCTGACCGCCTGCTGGCTGGCCTCGACGTCATGCTCGGCGGCGGTCGCGTTGTCCCGCGCGGTCTCGACGTCGACCAGTGCCTTGTTGACGCTTTCCTGCTCGGTCTGGATTTCGGCCGTCAGGTCTTCCAGGCGCTGGTTGGCCTTGGCGACGTTCGCGATCAACGCGGCCATGCTGTCCGCGGCGGGGTCGGCGTCGGCCAGGCCCGGGGTGGACATCAGCATGGCCACGCTCAGCACCGACGGAACGACCGGCCGGAGCAACCTGATGGCCGGTCGCGCAGAGGGTCCCCAGCGCGTACGTCTCATTCGACAGGTCTCCTACGGCTCAACGCGGACGGGCGGCGCCAGGCACGGCCTTTCTGAAAACGCCACAAACAACACGAGCACCATTTGCACCGTACGTCACAGATGACGCGGTGGAAACGCTAGTCACAAACTGCACTCTTGACGTGCGTTTAATGTGACCGAACGGTGACCTGGGTTGTTTGCCGCGCGAATTCGAAGGGCGCGGCCCTTTGAGGCGACCCGCCCCGGATGCGCGTGTCAGACGCGGTTACTAGGCGCCGTCGGGCGCTTCCGCCGTCGTGTCCGGCGCCCCGGCCGGCGTTGCTGCGCGCTTGGCGCGCAACTGCAGAAATCGGGTGCCCACGGCCGCCGCCAGCACCGCGATCAACAGGAAGATGGTCAGGCCCGTCCAGGGGAACTCGGGCGTATTCAGCTCGTGCAGGAAGTGCTGCGCCGAGACGACCGGGTTGCCCGTCTTGGCGTTGTCCTCGCCGGCCTCGAGCGTCACGCGCGGGAATTGCGTGCTGTAGGTGCCGACGTAGCTCGGGCTCAACGTCAACACGGTGGCGTCGTGATAGTCCGCGCCGACGACGGTGGAGATGTCGCGCAGCGGGGTATCGTTCGGCGGGTTGTGGTCGAGCAGCACGATCTTGAGGTTGATGCCGTCGGCGTGCGCCTGGTTGACGATGTCGAGCAGGCCGGGCATCGCCCCCGGCGGGGCGCTGACGCCGGTGGCGGCGACCTGCGCCTTGATCGCGGTCATGTCGACGTCCACCGGAATGTATAGCGGCAGGATCGGGTGCCCGGTCATGCCGACACTGTAATGGGGCTTTAAACCCGCGCCGCGCGCGACAAGACTGGGACAAGGGGCACCCGCCGTAATACAGGACAAGCGTACTGTTAAAGTGTTACCGCACCGCCGACATGGCCCGTCGGCGGAAGAACTTAATCCTTGGGAGTTGAAGTGACTGATTCTGTGAACTCGTTCGGAGCCCGCGACACCCTCAAGGTCGGCGACAAGAGTTACCAGATCTACCGCCTAGACGCCGTCCCCAATACCGAGAAACTCCCCTACAGCCTCAAGGTCCTGGCCGAAAACCTGCTGCGCAACGAGGACGGCAGCAACATCACCAAGGACCACATCGAGGCCATCGCGAACTGGGATCCCAAGGCGGAGCCCAGCATTGAGATCCAGTACACGCCGGCCCGCGTGGTGATGCAGGACTTCACCGGTGTGCCGTGCATCGTCGACCTGGCCACCATGCGCGAGGCCATCGGCGACCTCGGCGGCAGCCCGGCCAAGGTCAACCCCCTGGCCCCCGCCGACCTGGTGATCGACCACTCGGTCATCGCCGACCTGTTCGGCACCGCAGACGCGTTCGAGCGCAACGTCGAGATCGAGTACCAGCGCAACGGCGAGCGTTACCAGTTCTTACGTTGGGGGCAAGGCGCTTTCGACGACTTCAAGGTGGTGCCGCCGGGCACCGGCATCGTGCACCAGGTCAACATCGAGTACCTGGCGAGCGTGGTGATGGACCGCGACGGGGTGGCGTACCCGGACACCTGCGTGGGCACCGACTCACACACCACGATGGTCAACGGCCTCGGCGTGCTCGGCTGGGGCGTCGGCGGCATCGAGGCCGAGGCTGCGATGCTGGGCCAGCCGGTGTCGATGCTCATCCCCCGGGTCGTCGGCTTCAAGCTGACCGGCGAGATCCAGGCCGGCGTCACGGCAACCGACGTCGTGCTGACGGTGACCGAGATGCTGCGCAAGCACGGCGTGGTCGGCAAGTTCGTCGAGTTCTACGGCGAGGGCGTGGCCGAGGTGCCGCTGGCCAACCGCGCCACCCTGGGCAACATGAGCCCCGAATTCGGTTCCACCGCAGCCATTTTCCCGATCGACGAGGAGACCATCTCTTACCTGCGCTTCACCGGGCGCACCGACGAGCAGCTGGCACTGGTCGAGGCGTACGCCAAGGAGCAGGGCATGTGGCACGACCCCAAGCACGAGCCGGCCTTCTCCGAATACCTCGAACTCAACCTGTCCGACGTGGTGCCGTCGATCGCGGGGCCCAAGCGCCCGCAGGACCGGATCGCCTTGTCGGAAGCGAAAGCGACGTTCCGCGAACAGATTACGAGCTACGTCGGCGACGACCCCGACAAGAAGGGCTACTCGAAGCTGGACGAGGCGGTCGACGAGTCCTTCCCCGCGAGCGACCCGGGGGCGCTGGAGAACGGGCACGCCGACGACGCCCCCAAAGTGGAGTCGGCCGCCAAGCACGCGAAAGGCCGGGTGAGCAACCCGGTGACGGTGCGCTCGGACGAGCGCGGCGAGTTCGTGCTCGACCACGGTGCAGTGGTGATCGCCGCGATCACGTCGTGCACCAACACCTCTAACCCGGAGGTGATGCTGGGCGCGGCGCTGCTGGCGCGCAACGCCGTCGAGAAGGGGCTCACGTCCAAGCCGTGGGTGAAAACCACGATGGCGCCGGGCTCGCAGGTGGTCCACGACTACTACGACAAGGCCGGCCTGTGGCCGTACCTGGAGAAGCTCGGCTTCTACCTGGTCGGCTACGGCTGCACGACGTGCATCGGCAATTCCGGCCCGCTGCCCGACGAGATCTCAAAGGCCATCAACGACAACGACCTTTCGGTGGCGGCGGTGCTGTCGGGCAACCGGAACTTCGAGGGCCGGATCAACCCCGACGTGAAGATGAACTACCTGGCGTCGCCGCCGCTGGTGGTCGCCTACGCGCTGGCCGGGACCATGGACTTCGACTTCGAGTCCCAGCCGCTGGGCACCGATAAAGACGGCAACGACGTCTTCCTGAAGGACATTTGGCCGTCGCAGAAGGACGTCTCGGACACCATCGCCTCGGCGATCAGCCAGGAGATGTTCACCAAGAACTACGCCGACGTGTTCAAGGGCGACGAGCGCTGGCGCAACCTTCCGACGCCCAGCGGCAACACCTTTGAGTGGGACCCGGATTCCACGTACGTGCGCAAGCCCCCGTACTTCGAGGGCATGTCGGCCGAGCCGGCACCGGTCTCCGACATCTCCGGCGCCCGGGTGCTGGCCCTGCTGGGCGATTCGGTGACCACCGACCACATCTCCCCCGCCGGCAGCATCAAGCCGGGCACCCCCGCGGCCCAGTACCTCGACGAGCACGGCGTGGACCGCAAGGACTACAACTCGTTCGGCTCGCGGCGCGGCAACCACGAGGTGATGATTCGCGGCACCTTCGCCAACATCCGGCTGCGCAACCAGTTGCTCGACGATGTCGCCGGCGGCTACACGCGCGACTTCACCCAGGACGGCGGCCCGCAGGCGTTCATCTACGACGCAGCGCAAAACTATGCGGCGCAGAACATTCCGCTGGTCGTGCTGGGCGGCAAGGAATACGGGTCGGGCTCGTCACGCGACTGGGCGGCCAAGGGCACGCTGCTGCTGGGCGTGCGGGCGGTGATCGCCGAGTCATTCGAGCGCATCCACCGGTCCAACCTGATCGGCATGGGCGTCATCCCGCTGCAGTTCCCGGAGGGCAAGACCGCCGGAGACTTGGGGCTGGACGGGACCGAAGTCTTCGACATCACCGGCATCGAGGCGCTCAACGACGGCAGGACCCCGAAGACGGTGCAGGTCAAGGCTTCCAAGGATGGGTCGGACCCGATCGAGTTCGACGCGGTGGTGCGCATCGACACCCCCGGCGAGGCCGACTACTACCGCAACGGCGGCATCCTGCAGTACGTGCTGCGCAACATGCTGAAGTCATAGCCGTCGCCGCCTGTGCCAAAAGTCAGCGAGGACCATCTGGCGGCTCGCCGCCGCCAGATCCTCGACGGTGCCCGCCACTGCTTCGCCGAATACGGCTACGACAAGGCGACGGTGCGCCGGCTGGAAAAGGCGATCGGGATGTCGCGCGGCGCGATCTTCCATCACTTCCGCGACAAGGACGCGTTGTTCTTCGCGCTGGCCCACGAGGACGCCGAGCGGATGGCCGACGTGGCGTCCCGCGAGGGCCTGATCCAGGTGATGCGCGACATGCTCGCCGCGCCCGACCAATTCGACTGGCTCGCGACCCGGCTGGAGATCGCGCGCAAGCTGCGCAACGATCCGGTTTTCAGCCAGGGCTGGGCGGATCGCTCCGCGGAACTGGCGGCGGCGACCACCGATCGGCTGCGCCGGCAAAAGGAGGCGCACCGGGTGCGCGACGACGTACCCGGCGACGTCCTGCAGTGCTACCTAGAACTGGTGCTCGACGGCCTGGTGGCCCGGCTGGCATCCGGTGAGGATCCGCGCCGGCTGTCCGCGGTCCTGGATCTGGTGGAAAAGTCGGTGCGGCGCAAGGAGTCTGGGGCGCAAGCGTAACGCCACTGCGAATGAGGGGACGTAATTTCGCAGTGACGCTACGCCCGCGCGGACTGGCGCCGGGCCGAAGTGTGGTTGGGGCCGCCGCGGCCGCGCAGCGTAGTGCCGGACTCGAGCAGCATGCTGTGAACCGATCCGTACGATCTGCCGGTGGTGGCCGCCAGGTTCCGGATGCTGGCGCCGCCCTCGTAGGCGTTGCGTAGTTCGTGCAACATCTGCTCGCGCGTCTTCTTCGGCCTGCGCACTGCGCTCTTCAACGTCCCCTCCATGCTGTGGGCTCGATCCCCAAGCACATAGAGTAAGAAGCCGTCGCTGGCCGCGGGCCGATTTGGCGAAATCAGGCCAGTTCGATGAGATCCCGGTAGTCGTCGGACCAGTAGTCCTCGGTGCCGTCGGGCAACAGCACGACGCGTTGTGGGTCGAGGGCCTCCGCCGCGCCCGGGTCGTGGGTCACCAGCACCACCGCGCCGAGGTAGCTGCGCAGCGCGTCGAGCACCTGTTCGCGCGACGCGGGGTCGAGGTTGTTGGTGGGTTCGTCGAGCAACAGCACGTTGGCCGTGGAGGCCACCAGGCCGGCCAGCGCGAGCCGGGTCTTCTCACCGCCGGAGAGCGTCCCCGCCGGTTGGTCGAGCTGCGGGCCGCTGAACATGAACGCGCCGAGCAGGCCGCGCAGCTCCTGTTCACCGGACTCGGGCGCGGCGTGCCGGATGTTCTCCCAGACCGTCGCGTCGTTGTCGAGCGTGTCGTGCTCCTGCGCGAAATACCCGATCCGCAAACCGTGTCCGGGCTCGAGTGCCCCGCTGTCGGGGGTCTCGACGCCGGCCAGCAGGCGCAGCAGCGTGGTCTTGCCCGCCCCGTTGAGGCCCAGCACCACCACGCGCGAGCCGCGGTCGATGGCCAGGTCGACACCGCTGAACACCTCGAGCGACCCGTACGACTTGGAAAGCCCCTTGGCAACCAGCGGCGTGCGCCCGCACGGGGCCGGGGTGGGGAACTTGATCCGGGCCACCTTGTCGGCGACCCGTTCCTCGTCGAGCGCCGCCATCATCCGGTCGGCGCGGCGCAGCATGTTCTGCGCCGCAACGGCTTTGGTGGCCTTGGCGCCCAGCTTGGCGGCCTGGGTGCGCAACGCGGCGGCCTTGCGCTCGGCGTTGGCGCGTTCGCGGCGGCGGCGCTGCTCGTCCGTTGCCCGGGCGTCCAGGTACTTCTGCCAGCCCATGTTGTAGACGTCGACCTCGCCGCGCACCGCGTCCAGGAACCACACCCGGTTGACGACGTCGGCGAGCAGCTCGACGTTGTGGCTGATGAGCACGAGCCCGCCGGTGTGCGCCCGCAGGAAATCGCGCAGCCAGCCAAGCGAATCCGCGTCGAGGTGGTTGGTCGGCTCGTCGAGCAGCAGGGTGGTGGACGACCCGGCGCCGCTGTCGGACGCGGCGAACAGGATGCGGGCCAGCTCCACGCGGCGGCGCTGCCCGCCGGACAGCGTGCGCAACTTCTGCGTCAGCACCCGTTCCGGCAGGCCGAGACTCGCGCAGATGCGGCCGGCTTCGCTCTCGGCGCTGTAGCCGCCCAACGCCACGAACCGCTCCTCCAGCTGCCCGTAGCGACGGATCGCGCGGTCCCGCGCGTCGTCGTCGGCGACCTCGGCCATCAGCGCCTGCTGCTTTTCCAAGTCGGTGAGCAGCACGTCCAATCCGCGGGCCGACAGCACCCGGTCGCGGGCCAGGACGTCGAGATCGCCTTCTTTGGGATCCTGTGGGAGATAACCGATTTCGCCGATCTGGGCCACCGATCCGGCGTAGGGCTGGCTCTCGCCCGCCAGGATACGCAGGGTCGTCGTCTTGCCCGCCCCGTTGCGGCCCACCAGCCCGATGCGATCGCCGGGCTGCACGCGCAGGTCCGGGCCGTCGGGCGAGAGCAAGATGCGCGCACCAGCGCGGACCTCGAGGTCCGTGGCCGTGATCACATCCGCTCCCTTGCGTGCTGGTTATTTGTCGTCGGTGAAAACCGGTGGCCGCTTCTCCGCGCGCGCGGCAACCGCTTCCTCGAAGTTGGCGGTGAGCAGGCGGACGAAGAGCTGTCCTAGGCCTTCGGCTTGCATGTGCCCCTCCAGGCTACCGGCGTCGAGTCCACTCCACAGCGTGCGCTTGGTCAACTCGATTCCCGGGCGCGAGAACGCCGCGATCCGCGCGGCGATCGCGTAGCAGGTGTCCAGCAGCTGGGCGTCGGGCACCTGGCAGGACACCAGCCCGATGCGCTCGGCCTCCTCGGCGCTGATGTCGCGGCCGGTCAGCATGATCTCGAACGCACGCGACGACCCGATGGCCCTGGGCAGCAGGTAGGACAGCCCCAGTTCGCTGGCGGTCAGGCCGTTGTTGATGCCGGCGGCCCGGAAGTAGGCGCTGGTCGAGGCGACCCGGATGTCGGCGGCCAGGGCCAGGCACAGCCCGCCGCCGATCGCGGGTCCGTTGACCGCGGCGATCACCGGTTGGTGCAACCGCCGCAGCCCCAAGATGACGTCGTCGAGCAGCTCCATCGACCGCAGCGCGTACGTCGGGCGGGTGAGCCCGGCGACGTGCGGCACGGTGCCCGCGGACTTGTGATCGGCGCCGGAGGAGAAGCCTCGGCCCGCCCCGGTCAGCACCACGACGCGCACGGAATTGTCGTAGGTGACCTTTTCGAGGGCCTCTTTGAGCGGCACCATGACGTCGAAGGCCATGGAGTTCATCCGTTCGGGCCGATTGAGGGTTATCAGCGCGACTCCGGGCCGCGGTTGCTCTACCAGTACCAGGCTCACCCGTGAAAGGTAACGCGTGCTGGGTCAGACGTGGCCCAGGCCGGTCGTCATCAGGAAAACGCCCAGCACCGCCACCACGATCCCGAGGACCGCCCGCCTGCGGGCCTGCACCCAGTCGTGCACGCGCGACATCATCGCGCCGGTCCGGGCCGGCGCCGCCAAATGGCAGATCAGCGGGATTTCAGCAAACGCCAAACCCACCAGCGTGTATGCCGCGGCGGCGCTGACCTGCGCGCCCAGCGCGGCCCCGGAGGCCAGGATGACGGTGAGTGCCGCCAGGTAGCGGAAGTCGGTCGTCAACCCCACCCCGACGAGGAAGGTGATCCACGGGGGGCCGGCCCGCAGCGCCTGCAGGGCCCGCGCCGATATTCGCGAGAACGCCGTGGGTTCGGCCTGGTCAAAGGGGGTGCCGGCGGGCACCGCCACCGGGCGGCGCACCGAAACACCAATCGCGATCGACGCGGCGATCAAAAGCGCGAGCACGCCCATCGCGATCTGAATCCGCCCCGCTGTGGAACTCGAGGTGGCGAGTTCCACCCGATCCATCACCCCGAGCACGACGTCGTGCAGCCCGACGAGTGCGCCCAGGGCCAGGACCACGCCGACCACCAGCCCGCCCAGCCAGAGGGCAAAAAGATGGAGCACGGGCTGTCGCCGCGAACACAGCAGCAGGGCGACGCCGAGTCGACCCGGGTCCACCCCCGCGACCAGTGCCAACGCCAGCACCGTGCCCCACATGGGCGCGACTCTACCGGCAACGGGCAGGGTCGCGTTCGTACTTCGGAGCGATTAGCCTGCGGCCGCGCGGGTCCGGTTTCGGTACGCGACCGTACGTTAAATGTCGTTGAAACGCCCCACGGCGCTTCGTTTGGTCTGCTATCTTTAGCCACCATTGGGCGCGTGTCAGCTACGGCCCGTTGAGATGTCTTGGGCGGGCAACAACAGCGGGGCACTGGCGCGCAAATGTGCTGTCCCGCAACCGGATCCGGCCAATGGAGGTAGGAACGCCGTTCGGCAAAGCAATGGTAGGGCTATGAATCCGCTGTGTCCAGGCGATGAAGCAGACTAGGGAGGGAATGTGTTCATCCCAGGGGAAGAGGCGTTCGGGGCAATCCACGATTGGTTGCCGGATCCGGGGGCGGTCGTGTGCTGGCATCCTTCGCCGGCCTCGCTCAACAAGGTCCGGCAAGCCCCGATAAGCGCCGTCCCGGCCAGCCACCAACAGGCCCGCCACCTGCGCAATTTCGTTGACCACGCCGCCCGGGGGGTCGACATGTCGAGGCTGTGCATCGGCAGCTGGGACATGGCCGGCCGCTGCGATATCCGGGTCCTGACCTACGTCATCAACACGCATCTTCGCCGGCATGACACGTATCACAGCTGGTTCGAATTTGCCGACGGTGACCGCATTTTGCGACACACGGTTCGCAATCCGGCCGACATCCAATGCGTTCCGGTCAAGCACGACGACATGACGCCGGAGGAATTTCGCGAGCACATCGTGGCCACGCCGAGCCCGTTGGAGTGGGATTGCTTCCGCTTTGCGGTAATCCAGCGCGCGGATCACTTCACCTTCTGCTTCAGCATCGACCATCTCTACATCGACGCGCAGTTTCTCGGCGCGATCCGCATGGAGCTGTATCTGATGTATACCTCGCTGCTGGCCGGCGGTGCGCCGCCGGCGCTTCCGGCGGCGGGCAGCTACGAGAAGTACTGCGTGCAGCAACATGAATACACCTCGGCCCTGACGCTGGACTCCCCGCAGGTGCAGGCCTGGGTGGACTTCTTCGAACAGAATGACGGCACCCTGCCGGAATGCCCGGTGTCGCTGGGCGACGGGTCCGGGGCCTGCGACCTGATGTTCGTCCGGCTGATGGACGAACAACAGACAGCCGAATTCGAAGACGCGTGCATAGCCGCGGGCGGCCGCTTCAGCGGCGGCGTGTTCGCCTCCGCGGCCCTCGCGCAATACGAATTGACCGGCGCCGAAACGTATTACGGTCTTGTCGCGTGCGATACCCGCGGCTCTCGGGACGAGTTCCTGACGATCGGTTGGTTCACCGGCTTCGTCCCGATCACCATCCCCGTCGGCTCGTCATCGTTCGGTGCCGCCGTGCGCGCCGCTCAGCAGTCGTTCGATTCGGGCAAGGCCCTGGCGAACGTGCCGTTCTCTCGCGTGCTGGAACTCGCGCCGTGGCTGCGGATGCCTCAGGGGCGCGTTCCGTTGCTGTTCCACCTCGACGCCAGCAGCCCTCCCCTGTCCACCATCGTGAAGTCGGAATGGGGCGGTTCGAACATCAAGATCCATCACGACGGCGGGGTCCCGGCTCGATTCGACTTACGCGTCAACCGGTATGAAAAGGAAACGCACGCCATGGTGTTTTTCCCCGACAACCCGGTCGCCCGCGAGTCGGTCACCCGCTACCTCGAGACGCTGAAGTCGATTTACCTCCGCGTCGCCGAAGGCCGCGGCGGGGCACCGCTATGGGATGTCGCCGCGCTGCAGCGGCAACTGGTTTAGGCCTGCTCGGCCTGGGCGGCCTCGGCCGCCTCGACGTCGAAGGCCTTGATCTGCTGGACCAGGTCCTCCAGGGCCGATGCCGGTAGCGCGCCGGCCTGGTTGAACAGCAGCTTGCCCTTCTTGAAGGCCATCAGCGTCGGGATGGACCGGATCTGGGCGGCCGCCGCGAGCTGTTGCTCGGCCTCGGTGTCGACCTTGGCGTAGACGATGTCGGGATGCTTCTCCGAGGACGCCTGGAACGTCGGGGCGAACTGGCGGCACGGGCCGCACCAGGAGGCCCAGAAGTCGACGAGCACGATGTCGTTGCCCTCGATGGTCTCGTTGAACTGCTCAGCAGTGAGATCGCGTGTTGTCACAATGCCCTTAACGTTGGTAACTGACGTGATGTTCCCACGGCTCTCCCGGGCCCGAAATACGACGCGAATCGTGTGCGTGAGCCATTAAATTCACCGCGACGACAGCAAACAATTTCGTACTCCACAGCTGCTGAATTCGCGATACGATTTTGCGGTCGCTGACGCATCACCGGGAGGTGCGGGATGTCATTTCTGGTCGCGGATACGGAGTTGGTGTCAGGGGCAGCCGGGAATCTCGCCCGGATCGGTTCGGCAATTAACGAGGTCAATTCCGCGGTGGCGGCCCAGACGACCGCGGTGACCGCCGCCGGGGCTGATCAGGTGTCCGCCGCAACCGCCGTGGTGTTCGACGCGCACGGCCAGAGCTATCAGGCGCTCAGCGCCGAGGTCGCGGCGTTCCACGACCAATTCGTGCAAAACCTGCTCGGCGGCGCGCAGGCTTACGCCGCCACCGAAGCCGCCGGCACCAACCCCCTCAAGCCACTGTTCGACCTGATCAACGAGCCAACCCGGCTCCTATTGGGCCGCCCGCTGATCGGCAACGGAAACAACGGCACCGCGGCGGGCCAGGCCGGTGAGGGCGGCGGGATCCTGTTCGGCAACGGCGGCACTGGCGGGCCGGGCGGCCGCGGCGGTGACGCGGGACTGTTCGGTACCGGCGGCATGGGCGGGGCCAGCGGTCCTGCCGGGATCGGCGGCGCCGGCGGCAACGGCGGGCTGCTGTGGGGCAACGGCGGCGCGGGCGGAGAAGGCCTCAACGGTGGCGGCGCGGGCGGCAGGGCGTGGCTCGTCGGCAACGGCGGCACCGGCGGGAACGCCACGTTTTCCGGAACTGCCGGTGCGGGCGGGCAGGCCGGTTTGGTCGGAAACGGCGGCGACGGCGGTGAGGGCATAAGTGTGGCGGTGCTTGCCAACGGCGGCAATGGAGGCAACGCCTGGCTGTTCGGCAACGGCGGCAGGGGCGGGCATGCCCTGTTCGGCCTGCCTGGAGATGGCGGTCAGCGCGGACTCCTGTTCGGCATGAACGGCGCGCCCGGGTAGCGGCCCTACTTACGGTTGCGTACGTTTTCCCGCGTCCGACAGACTTGTCGCTGAGCTATCGGGCGGGAGGGAATCGCGTTGGGACACTACATCGCTAATGTCCGCGATCTCGAGTTCAACCTGTTCGAGGTCCTCGAACTGGGCGCCGTGCTCGGCACCGGAACCTACAGCGACCTCGACGAGGACACCGTCGGAACGATCCTGGCCGAGGCCGCTCGCCTGGCGGAGGGTCCGGTGGCGGAGTCCTTCGCCGCCGCCGACCGCAACCCGCCGGTGTTCGACCCGGCCGAGCACTCGATCAGTGTGCCGGACGAGCTGGCCAAGACGGTGCGGGCGATCAAGGAGGCCGGGTGGTGGCGGCTGGGCCTGGCCGAGGAGATCGGCGGCATGCCGGCGCCGCCCCCGCTGGCCTGGGCCGTCAACGAAATGATCCTGTGCGCCAACCCTTCTGCGAACTTCTTCAACTTCGGCCCGTTCATGGCCCAGGCGCTCTACGAGGAGGGCAACGAGCAGCAACGGCAGTGGGCCGCCGTCGGTGTGGAGCGCGGTTGGCAGGCCACCATGGTGCTCACCGAGCCCGACGCAGGCTCCGACGTCGGCGCGGGCCGCGCCAAGGCCATCCAACAGCCCGACGGCACCTGGCATATCGAGGGCGTCAAGCGGTTCATTTCCGGCGGCGACGTCGGCGAGACCGCCGAGAACATCTTCCACCTCGTGCTGGCCCGGCCGGAGGGCGCCGGCCCGGGCACCAAGGGATTGAGCCTGTTCTATGTGCCCAAGTATCTGTTCGACCCCGAGACGTTCGAACTCGGTTCCCGCAACGGCGTTTTCGCCACCGGGCTGGAACACAAGATGGGCATCAAGTCATCGCCGACGTGCGAATTGACCTTCGGCGACGGCGACGTGCCCGCCGTCGGCTACCTGGTCGGCGACGTGCACAACGGGATCGCGCAGATGTTCACCGTGATCGAGCAGGCCCGCATGACGATCGGGGTGAAGGCGGCGGGCACCCTGTCCACGGGCTACCTGAACGCACTGGCCTTTGCCAAGGAGCGCGTGCAAGGCGCCGACCTCACCCAGATGACCGACAAGACCGCGCCGCGGGTCACGATCATGCACCACCCGGACGTGCGTCGCAGCCTGATGACCCAGAAGGCGTACGCCGAGGGACTGCGGGCGCTTTACATGTATGCCGCCGCGCATCAGGATCCCGATGTAGCGCAACGGGTTTCGGGCGCTGACGCCGACATGGCGCACCGCATCGACGACCTGCTGCTGCCGATCGTCAAGGGGGTGAGCTCGGAGCGGGCCTACGAGGTTCTGACCGAATCGCTGCAGACGCTGGGGGGCTCGGGCTTCCTGTCCGACTATCCGCTCGAGCAGTACATCCGCGACTCAAAGATCGATTCACTCTACGAGGGCACCACCGCGATCCAGGCGCTCGACTTCTTCTTCCGCAAGATCGTTCGCGACCACGGCCAGGCCCTGCAGTTTGTGGTGGCGCAGATCAGCAACACCATCGACAACTGCGACGGCGACCTGAAACCCCTGGCCGAGCTGCTGCAGACCGCGCTCGACGAGGTCACCGCGATGACGGGCGCGCTGACCGGCTACCTGATGTCGGCCACGCAGCACCCGACCGAGATTTACAAGGTGGGGCTGGGATCGGTGCGCTACCTGCTCGCAGTCGGCGACCTGGTCATCGGCTGGCGGTTGCTGGTGCAGGCGGGTATCGCCCACGCCGCGCTGGCCGACGAGCCCTCCGCGAGCGACAAGAGCTTCTATCAGGGCAAGATCGCGACGGCGAAGTTCTTCGCCAAGAACATGCTGCCCAGGCTGACCGCGCAGCGCAGGGTCCTCGAATCCATCGACGACGACATCATGCGGGTCTCCGAAGACGCGTTCTGACGCTTCACAGTTCCGGCACAGCTCGAGCGGGTACACCTTTTCGTGGTCCAACTCACGAATGGGGGAAAACGTTGATATCAGCAACCCGTCCCACTCCTCGACTCACCCGCTTCGCCATCCTCGCCGCCACGGGGGCCGCCGCGCTGTCCGTCGCCGCCTGCGGTTCGTCGAACCAATCGGCCCCGACGTCGACATCCACCTCCACGTCGACGGTGACCTCCACCGCCACGTCGCAGGCACCGCCCCAGGGCGAGGCCAAGGTGAGCGGCCTGATCGCGTCGGTCGCCGGCAACTCGATCCGGGTCACGAAAGACGACAACGGCAGCGCCGCCGTCAATTTCACGTCCACGACCAAGATCACCGAGGTCGCTCCCGCCACGCTGAGCGACGTGACCCAGGGCAGCTGCGTCACCGTGCGGCCCACCAAGGAGATCCAGACCGGGCAGCCCGCCACCGCCGCGTCGGTCCGGGTCAGCCCGTCGGTCAACGGCACCTGCCCGAAGCCCAAGGAGTCCGGTCAGGGTTCCACCACCACGCCGCCCTCCGGCTCACCCTCGCCGGCGCCCGCCAAGCCAAAGCCGTTGCTGGGCTCGGTTGCGTCGGTGACCGGTAACACCATCACCGTCGCGGGTACCGACGCGAGCGGTAATAGCACGCAGACGCCCGTGACCGTCGACGATCAGACCAAGTACTCCAAGTTGGCGACCGCCACTCCCGACGCGATTGCGCAGGGCAAGTGCATCAACGCGCGCGGCAGCCTGGACAACAGCGGCACGCTGGAGGCGACCAGCATCAACGTGCGGGCGGCCGTCGACGGGAAGTGCCCGGGCAAGCCGCGCGGGTGATCCCGGTTACTTGACGCGGAGTCCCCGGCGCGCCTCAAGCTCCGTTTCGGTAACCCATTCGCGCAACGGTTTCCCGGGCGCGCACAGCAGTGTGAGCACAAAGCTGCAAGGAATGTCGGTGCGGTAGTTGGCGTCCTGATAGTGGATCACGTCGCCGCCGGGCCCCCAGAAGGCGTCGCCGGCCCGGAGGACGCGCGGTGCCGCACCCTCGATTTCGAACAGCATCTCGCCGCCGATCACGTAACCGAATCCTGGACCGCCAGGAATGCGATGGGGCGGGTATCCAGGCGCGCCCGGCGGATGGTTGATAAGAACAGTCATGACAGAGGCATTGGCGGGGATCGACGGTGACCGTACTTCCTGGAGCACCTTTATTGTCGACTCGAGTTCGGAGTCGTTCGCACCGACCATGATTCGATATCCTGGTCAATTTCCCTGTGGGCGGCGGCCGGAGCGTGCGTCGATCCAGTCGGAGTATCGAGTGCTGAAGATGGTGGCGTTCTCGTCGGGTTCGAGGGTGTGATCGTCGATCACCGCACCGAAGTATGGCGCATGAGCGTCGGTCACGACCCGACGTTGATCACCGCTGGCGGCAAGGCCCGCGCGGACAAAGTCGTCCATTCCCATTGCTTCGGGCCCGGCGATCTCGGTTATTCCGTTGGTGGGCGGTCCGACTGCCGCGTCGGCAACCGCGGTGGCGACGTCGTCGGCCGCAATGGGACGGAACATCGCGTGTGGCAATCTGACGATGTCGCCGTCTGTCGCGGAATCGGCCAAGACCACCGCGAATTCGTAGAACGGAGTTGCTCGCACAATCGAGTATGGCCGGCCCGAATCCTGGATCAGCTTCTCCTGAGCCGCTTTCGCGGTGTTGTAGCCGCTATCTGGCATGCTCTGCGAACCCACTACGGACAACGCGACATGGTGTTTGACTCCCGCGTCCCGTTCAGCCGAGAGAAGATTCGTGGTCGTCGTTGTGAAAAAGTGCATCACAGGTTCGTCCTCGAACAATGGTGAGTCGGCGACATCGACCAAGACATCCGCACCCGCGACGGCGTCGGCGAGGCCTTCGCCGGTGAGCGAATCGACACCCGATCGGCGTGAGGCGATGATCACGTCGTGTTCCTGCGCGCGGAGCCTGGCCACTACTTTCGAGCCGATAAGCCCACGGCCGCCGATGACTACGATCTTCATGGTGAACCTTTCAGTTCCGGTCTGTGAATGACGGCCCTGCGCAATGACCCAGAGCACCAGCGGTTTTGTTCAGAGAGGTTCACCGGGGAACTTCAAGTCGAAGCGGGCGCATAGTTCAGGGACGCTATCAACGTCCATCTCCAGTTCATACCGCGCACAGAGCTGATCTAGGACCTCTGGCGATATCTTGGCGATCCCGCCGAGATCGGAAAGCTCGTCGAAGAACTGCTCGAATCCTGCGGGGGAAATCATCTCGAGGATGCGGGCAGGCTCGTCGCCCGCGTTCCAGAACGTATGCCACTGGCCTCGCGGCTTGAAAATGAAGTCACCAGGTCCGCCCTCGATCACCTCATCGCCAAGCAAAGCGCCTACGCGCCCCTCGATGATCCAGCTGTACTCGTCTTCGTTGTGGTGGCGATGAAGCGGTGCTGCTAGCGCCCGCGGAGACAACGGATGCTCGAGGACGGAGAAGCGGCCTTCCGCCTGAGCCTTGTCGAGGATGTGGCGGACACCGACCGTCCCATTGAACACGTACTTGCCTTCGGTGCGGCCGACGGACTTCGCCGGCGGGCCGCCCGGCCTCAAGATATCGATTGTCACTGCATTTTCCTTTCAGCTTCCATCGTTTTCGAAGTCCCAGGACCACGTCCACCGGGTCAATTGCGGCCGGCCATAACGCCGCCGTCGACGTTGAGAATCGCGCCAGTGACCCAACTCGCGTCATCAGACAACAGATACGTCACCGCGTTGGAGACGTCGGCCGTGGTGCCGACTCGCCCCAACGGATGAAACGGCGCGAAAGTGTCAAGCGTGGCGTCGATCTCGTCCTTGGGGACCCACCTCTCAAGAGCCGGGGTCTTCACCGCGGCCGGTGCCACCGCGTTGACGCGGATCTTGTGCCCGGCAAGCTCAATGGCCAGGTTATGGGTCAGCGCATGCAGCCCTGCTTTTTGCATCGAGTGGCCGCACGATGGGGTGACTCCGATCGCCTGATGCGCCCACATGCTGCCGATGTTGACGATGGCCCCACCCTCACCGCGGGCGATCATGCCCTCGACGACGGTCTGCGTCAGGAAGAACAGCCCATAGTTGAGATCCATGTACGAGTCGTAATCCTGCGCGTCGTACGCGAGAAACGGCTTGGGGATGAAGAATCCCGCCGCATTCACCAGCAGTGTCGCCTTGCCGTGCTGCTCAGAAAGCGCCCGCTGCACATCCGCAACCGCGGCGCGGTCCGTCAGCTCGGCAGCGATGCCCCAGGCATGGCCACGCCGGCTCAGCTCAGCGACGGTGTCGTCGACACGCTCTTTCGACAGGCCGACGATCACCGCGCTCCCGCCGTGATCGATGATGTCGATTGCAACCTGTCGGCCCATGCCGGCACTGCCGCCGATAACAATGACCTTCTTGCCCTCAAAATGCATGTGCGGGTTGCCTTCCTAGCTTGTGCTGACTGCTCCGGCTGGACTTGCGGGGCACCCGCGAACGGTCCGACGATCCGGCATGTACCTGGTCCTAACGAGATTGCGCCCCCGCGGGGTGAGCTGTCATCACCCCAATCCCCCCTTCACCCGGGTGAGTGCTCGGGGATCAGAGCGAGGCTGCAAGGGCCCACAGCTCGTCGGCCTTGGCGGCGTCCGCCCAGGCCAGCGCGGTCACCACCACGTCCGTCGCACCGGCGTTCAGATAGCTCTGAAGCCGCCGCTTGACCGTTGCCGCTGAACCCACTGCGGCGATGTCTACCGCGCGAGCCACGCGCTCTCGCGCAATCACCTTCCGATATGACGGAATCGCCTCGTAGAAACTCAACCTGTCGGCAGTGAAATCCTTCGCCGCATCGACGTCGTCCGACACGACCGCGGGGACCTGCGCGATGATCTTTGGTTTCGGCCGTCCAGCGTCGGCCGCCGACTTCGCGATGGCCGGTTCGATGAACTCTGCGATTGTCCGCGGGCCGGCAAGGTACGGCAGGGTGCCGTCGGCCAGCTCGCCGGTGACCTGCAACGCCTTCGGGCCCATCGCGGCCACGTATACCGGGACGGGCGTGCCCCCGGCGACCCGTACTGGCCATCCCGGGTGCGCGCTGATTTCGTCGCCGTTGAAGTACACAGCTCCGGTATCGAAGATGGATCTCAGCACCGTCAAGTGCTCGCGAAGGCGCGTGACCGTATTGGGCCACTGCGTCCCGAAGGCCTGCCGCTCCGGCTCATGCGCGCCCAATCCGAGCCCGAGACTGAAGTTGCCGTGCGAGGCGGCCTGCGCCGTCTGCGCCTGCGACGCGACGATCAGCGGGTGACGCGGGTTGATCGGCACCGCCGACGTGCCGACGCCGAGCCCGGGTACGGCCGCGCCGATAAAAGCGGCGAGGGCGATCGCGTCGTAATCGAATTGCTGGCCCAGCCAGATCTGGCGGACGCCGAGTGAAAACGCCCGGCTGGCCTGCGCCACCATGTCATCGACGACATTGGTCGCTTTTGGGTTGGGAAATAACACGATTCCAGTCGGCATGCTGCTTCCCTTCACAGGCCGAAGGTGGCTGTGGCGCGGGTTAAGCCCCCGGAGCAATCGCACAGGCCGCGACACAAACCCAGCTGCCATCACGCTTCTGATATGTGTCCGTGTACAGAGCTTCTTGCTCCGCTCCGTCGGCAAGCATGGTGTATGTCGCGCGGGCGTGGATCAGCGCAACGTCACTGAGGATGCGGATGTTGACGTCGTGCACCGCGAGATCCTTGAAGGGACGTGGCTTAGCGATGTATTCGAGAAACTCCTCGCGGTTCCGGGTGACGCCCGGAGTCTGCACAATGAAGTCCTCGGCGAGGAACTCGCTGAAGCGCTTGACATCGTTGAACTGGTCGGAGTGGACGTAATCCTCGTTGAGCTGCTCGAGGGTCGCCAGATCTTCCGCGGACTGCTTGGTGTCGTTCATTTATCGCGTCCCTCCTCGAAGCCGTTCGTACCGCCTGGGCCTTGTTGCCCCCCGAGATTGCAGCCACGAGGGATGAGCCGTCATCACCCCGACCACATATTCACCCGGGTGAGTGATGTCGCCGGGCAAGCCAATTCGGGATTCTGTACCTCACGCGTCAGAGGTGAAGTACGTTGCTGCGTGGCGGAGTCGGTGTGTGCGGGTCGCCGGCGATGAGCACTCCGGCGCCGTAGCGGACTAGTTAGTCCATTTTTAGCCCTGCTGAGATGTTTCCCACTGTGTGAGAACATGTTCCATGGATGCGTCGTTGACTCGTGGACTGTAAGGTCCACATGTGGGACGGACTGTTTGACCGTTCAAGACCACACACACGGCCGGATGACGTCGGCCAGTCGAGGAGAGTTCTGCTATGTCGTTCATGTCCATCACGCCGGATCTGGTTGCGAATGCTGCTGAGGATCTGGCGAGCGTCCATTCGTCGCTAGCCGAGGCAACTTCGGCCGTCGCCGCTCCGACGACTGGCCTTCTGGCAGCGGGTAAGGACGAGGTGTCGCTGGCGGTGGCTTCCCTTTTCAGTGGGTTCGGCCAGGATTTCCAGGCTCTCAGCGCCCGGGCGCAGGGTTTTCACGCCGAATTTGTCAGCTTGATGAAACAGGGTGCTGCCGCGTACCTCGGCACCGAGGCGGCCAACGCCTCACCACTGCAGACGCTGGAGCAAGACGTGCTGAGTGCGATCAACGCGCCCACCGAAACGTTGGTGGGCCGCCCGCTGATCGGCAACGGCACCAACGGGGCGTCGGGTACCGGGCAGGCCGGTGGGGCCGGCGGATTGTTGATCGGTAACGGCGGGAACGGCGGCTCTGGCGCTGCCGGCCAGACCGGAGGGGCCGGCGGCGCCGCTGGGCTGATCGGCAACGGCGGCATCGGCGGCGCCGGAGGTGCGGGCGCCGCGGGCGGCGCGGGCGGCACCGGGGGGTTCCTGCTCGGTAACGGTGGCGCCGGCGGGCTTGGCGGCACCGGGGGCGGGGTCGGTGGCGTCGGCGGCAACGCGATGCTGCTCGGCAACGGCGGCGCGGGAGGGCTTGGCGGGGCTGCCGTCGGCGCGGGTGACGGCGGCGCCGGCGGCGCCGGCGGTACGGGCGGGCTGCTGGTGGGCGCCGGCGGTAACGGCGGCGTCGGCGGGGCCGCGACCACTGGGGTTGCCGGCGCCGGCGGAGCCGGCGGCAACGCGAACGGATTGTTCGCGAGCTTCGGAGGTGACGGTGGGACAGGCGGCGCGGCCACCACGGGAACCGGTGGGGTCGGCGGCGTCGGCGGCGACGGCTTCGCGCGAGGCCCATTCGGCTTGGATATCGCGAGCGGCGGGACCGGCGGAGCCGGCGGCGCCGCAATGAGTGGGATCGCCGGGACCGGTGGCGCCGGCGGCTCGGGCGCGGCGGCGGGCCTGATCGGAATGGACCTCGTCGGCGGTGGGGCGGGCGGGGCCGGCGGTGCCGTCACCACCGGGGTGGCCGGCGCCGGCGGTCTCGGGGGCAATGCGGTCGCGCCCGCCCTAATTGGATTTGGCGGCGCTATCGGCGGGGCCGGAGGAGTTGGCGGCGCGGCCACAGGTGCAACGGGTATCGCTGGTGCCGGCGGCACTGGCGGCATGGGCCTGTCCACGACCGTCGCCCAGGGCGGAGCCGGCGGGGCGGGCGGTGCCTCGAGCTTCGGCACCGGCGGTGATGGCGGCACCGGAGGCCTCGGCGCCGGCGCCCTGGCCGGCATGGGCGGCCAGGGCGGCCAGGGCGGGGCTGCTGACATGGGCGCCGGTGGCACGGGTGGCACTGGCGGCAGCGGCCTCGGTCTCCTCGGCGTGGGCGGCGACGGTGGCAACGCCGGCTCCGGCATCGGTGTTGCCAACGGGGGCAATGGCGGCAACGCCTCGGGTGTCCTGGACGGCACTCCCGAGACGTCGATAATCGGTTTCGGCGGCCATGGCGGCAATGGAATCAACGGCGGGACAGGCGGCACCGGCGGGAACGGCGGCATGTTCGGAGCCCCGGGAACCGACGGGATGTCCTAGCGCCGAGCGGCCCCAATCCAACTGCGGTGCACAGCATCTCATCCACGATGCAGTCGGGGTGCTGTGCACCGCAGGCTTAAGCCGAGTCGCTTGACGAATTAAGCGAGAGACCGGGAAAGTTGGTGACGGTTGGTACCGAAAGACGTCAAGCAGCAAGTAGTGGTCGCCGACGAAGAGGACACCTACGCTGGTGTCGCACACCGCGGCGGCTGACAGTGACCCGGCGAAGCCGTGGCCGATGTCACGACTTGCGCCGTGCGCGGTCAGGTTGGTTTGTCAGGCTGTCGATGTGGGCGAGCGCCATGTCCAGTGCGGTGGCCATCGCCGTGACGTCATGGTTGGCCTGGGCCAGCAGGTAGCCGCCCTGCAGGGCGGCCAGCAAGCCGGTGGCCAGGGCGTCTGGGTCGGCCGTCGCAGCGAGGGTATCGTCCTCTTGCATACGCCTCAGGCCGTCGGCTAGCAGTCCTTTCCAGCTGGCGAAGTAGTGAGACAGCGCGGCGCGGGCCTGTTCGTCTTGGTCGGATATTTCGATTGCCATAGATCCCAGCGCGCAGCCGTAGGCGCCGCCCTGCAACGCCGCGCCTTGCACCAGGGCATCGCGCCAGCGGCGCAGGCCGCGCATCGATTTCAACCGTTGCAGCCTTTGCTCTTCGCGAGCCAACACCTGCGCGGCCCGATAGGCCAGCACTGCCCGAATTAATTCAGGCTTGCCTGCGAAGTGTTGGTATAGCTGAGATTTGCTCGTGGCGGTGGCCTCGCGGACATCGTCGAGGGTGACCGCGTTGACGCCGCGCACATACATCAAATCCGCAGCCGCCGCAATGATCCGGTCTCGCGTGGCCGCTCCGCGTGCTGTGATACGTCGCGCGCGGTTGGAAAGTTCACTCTGGCCCACGGTGCCAGCAGCTTGCCGACTCCGGCCCCCCGCGTCAAGACGCGCTGGCGCCCGCCGCTGCGCAACGCCGCCGCCAAACTTTGAGTAGGGCTGGGCACCATGCCTGCCTGTGCGCGCGCTCATCGCTGCCTGGTCTGCACCTCGCCTAACCACGATTCGCCCTCGCAACCACTACGCGGCAGCCATCGCGGTGCCGTCCCGCCCTAACACGATACCTGCTTGTGCGGACCTTATAGTCCTCATGTCCGCCGTGTTCCGACCGGCGGACACATTCGCCTCCCCCGCCGACGAGGTCCGCGGGGCGCAGAACTATCGGTCTATTTAGACCACTCTGTAGCGTCGCACCGGTGACTCCAAGCTGCTGGCGCGACAGCGACCGACGTGTGGAGAATCCAGCGTAACAAGCTGATCCGGCACGAATCGCTTCCGAAACCTAACGTTGGCGTGGCCCGCGGGCGCTGGCCAAGGACTATCTTTAGGACGATATAGTCCTTTGTAGAGAGGGTGAGGGACTACGCGCGCGATACAGCTATGACGGAGATAGCGGATGAGACTACGCAGCCGCTTCGCGGAAGTCGATGCCGCGGAGATCCCGGCCATGCCGCACTGCCTGCCTGCGCCGCGCCGGCCCACCACGGTCCTGCGGTCTGGACGCGTCGACCGACATGCGGCGGACCTGCGGCTCGCAAGCAGCAATCACGGCGCGCATCCTACGTGGCGGTGGGTGCAAATCAGGGCGCTACCAACAATTCTGCGACGAGGAAGACTTAGTGCGTTCGGTCTTAAATGAGCAAGCCCAGGCACTGCTGCGTCAACAGCGCTGCGAATTGCAAGCGGTTACCAGCGTGGCGGACCTTGAGCGCTGGCGCGACCGCTTGGTCACTGCCAACGCGCGGCGCGGCGGCGCGTTCGGTTGCGTGTTGGGCAGTATGGTCTCGCGGCTGGCCGACCGCGACGAGCGCTGTCGGCTGCTGCTGGCCGGCTATTTCGCCGAGTGGCAGCGCCTTGTCGCGGCCGCGCTGCGCCGTCTGCAGACCTGCGGTGAACTGGCGCGCGACGCTAATCCCGAAGAACTGGCGACCGGGCTGATCGCCGCGCTTCAAGGCGGGTATGTGCTGAGCCAGGCTAGCCACGACGTCGACGATATGGCTGCAGCCATCGACGTAGCGCTCAGCCGCATCCGGTCCTATGTGATCGCCGAGTAATCGACCACGCTTTGACCGGGTGCGCAATGCGCCGCCTCACCGGAGGCGTCGAACCAAGAAGTACGCCAATGCTTTCGTAGATCGCGGTCGTCGTCCCCTAGGGGGGCTCGGGCTTCGGCACACCGCCGGGTGCCCGCCGGACCCGGTTGCAGTATTTCTCGCCATTACCGTTCGCCAAGCGGGTGAACGATTAGTTCGGAGTGGACGGTTCGGTCGCGACCGAGGCGCTGCTGGCCAAGCAGGGTTGCGCACCGGGCCGGTCGCGGCACAACGCCGCGATCTCGCAGGGCACCTGCTGGCGCCCGACAGGCCGATTGGTTATCAACAGCGCGGCGCACAACGCACCTAGGGCGAACAATGCGGCGCTCACCTCCAACGCGCGGGCGAATCCGGGCGCGCTCGCCGCACCAACACTGATCAGGCCTATGGATCCGGTCGACATCAGCGCGGCCAGCCGCGAGACGGCGTTGTTGATCGCCGAACCCAGGCCGCTGTGTTCAATCGGCACCGACGCCAGTGTCACCGATGTGAGCGGTGTGATCGTCGCCACCAGCCCAATTGCCAACACGGTCATCCCCGGTACCAGATCGGTGAGCGCGTGGAACCCGTTGGCTTTCGGGCGGATCAGCAGCAGGCCGACCGCCGCCAACCCGGGTCCGACGATGAGGAACGTACGCGGCCCCACCCGCGCGGCAGTTCGGCCGACGTGCCGGGCCAGCACAAACGATAGCGCCGGGATTGGCAGGGTGGCCAGCCCGGCCATGGTGGCTGAATATCCGCCGATTTCTTGGGTGTAGAGGGCTACGGCCAGCGATCCCAGTGTCAACCCGCCGTAGACCAATGCAGTGACGAGGTTGCCGACGGCGAAGTTGCGAAAGGTGAACAGCGGCAACGGAAGCATTGGATGCCTGCTGCGGTGCTGCCATGTCACGAAGCCAACCAGCGCGGCGATCCCGATCACCGCTGGTGTGATGACCATTGGGTCGGTCCAGCCATCGCGTTGCGCTTCGATCAATGCGTACACGGTCGCCGCCGGCCCTGCCACCGAGAGGCCCAGCCCGGCGATATCTATGCGCGCTCCTTCGACCCGCCCCGACATCGGGCACAGCCAGAACGTCAGCGCATATCCGACCGCCATCGGTATCGCCGACAACACGAATATCCAACGCCAGCCTAGGAAGTCAACGCAAATTCCGCCCAATAGCGGCCCCAACGCGAAGGCGATGCCCGTCCACCCGGTCCACAAGCCGATCGCGGCGGCCCGGTGGGCTTTGTCGAACACCGTGTTGATGAGCGCCAGGGATCCCGGCACGAGGAACGCCGCACCCAGGCCCTGAATGAGGCGCGCCGTGATCAGCATCGCCGGCGAGGCGGCGGCTGCTGCCAGCACAGAGCCCGAACCGAAAGCCAACAGCCCGAACCGCATCACGGGAACGCGGCCGAACAGATCCGAGATGGACCCGCCGGGCAGAATCGCGGCCACCGTCGCGAGCAGGTAGCCGTCGACAATCCATTGCTGCAGCGCCAGGCCACCGCCGAGGTCGTGCTCGGTGGCCGGCAAAGCCAGGTTGATCACCGTGGAGTCGAGGAACGCGACCATCGACACCATAACCGCGACCACCATCGCACGGCTGGTCGGTGCCGCGTCGCGCAATATCACTGCGCGGGCCATTCGACGCAAACCGACGACCGGGCGCCAAACCCGTTGCGTACGCCGGTCATCGGTGTTGTCTGAGCGCCTTCAGCTGCGCCAGCACATCGATGTCGCGGCTAGTAATCGCGTTGTGCCCGTCATCGCCATCGAGCGATTCGGTTCGCCTAGAACCATTGTCAGGGCAGGGGTTTTCGTAATCGCCATCCATGGCTGTCCTCCTTAGAAAATCGCACCGGCACGGGCGACCGGCTCGCCGCGCCGCTCACCACCGGTCGAAGTGCAGCACGTCGTCGAGCGGGATCCGTTTGGCAGGGCGGAACGTCGTGCCGGTGTAGTAGGCGGTGGGGACGGTCGTGGCGTGATAGACGTTGTCGGGCAGGCCCAGGATGGTCCGCATCTCGTCGTCGGCCATTATGGTCACCCCGGTCCATGTGGTCCCCAAGCCCCGAGAACGGGCGGCGAGCATGTAGCTCCACGTGGCGGGCATGATCGAACTCCAATACTGGTTGGCGTTTTCGGCTGTCAATCTGCCGTCGCCGTCGATGACCTCGACGCAGGGGATGACCAAGACGGGGACCTCGCCGAAGTGATCGGCGAGATACGCCGCGCTGTCAGAAACTTTGCGCTGCTCGTGATTGCGCGCGGGATCGTCCTTGAACCGATCGGCGACCGCGAAAGGGGATGCGACGATCAAGTCCCATGTGCGGCGGTACACATCGGCGATCGCGCGACGCTGCTCCGGGTCGGTGACCACGATGAAGCTCCAATTCTGCACGTTGGCGGACGTCGGCGCCTGCACCGCGATTTCCAGGCATTCCCGAATCAGGCCGATAGGAACAGGTTTGGTCAAATCGAGCCGTTTGCGCACCGAGCGGGTCGTGGTCAGCAGCGCGTCGGTGGACAACTCGACGATCGGGTACGCACTCACTATCTCGGGGATCCTTTCGCGTGCACTGATCGGAAGGTCGGATCGCTCACGCAAGCAGGATGGCGGTGACTTCAACTTCCACGCGGATG
>NZ_LZKK01000041.1 GCF_001672815.1 Mycobacterium sp. E796
TCGCGGCGTCGATGAGCACGTTGCGGTCTTCGAAGTACCGGTAGATGGTGCCCCGCGAAACGTTGGCCTTTCGCGCGACGTCCTGCACACTGGTGCGCTGAATGCCGAGTTGGGTGAAACATTCGTTCGCCGCCTCGAGGATCTGGTCCCGGCGATCGAACTCCCCGTCCGACTCGAGTTCGGTGGGGGCTGGTTTCGTCGACATGCCGCCCTATGCTACGCGACAAATGTGTCAATTGTGTTCCGTCCGGGGGCCGTAAAGCCCCTGGACGGTGGCCCGAACGTAGTCATTGCAACACTTGGCGTACTGCTGTTTAGTATGGCTGTCGTCGGCGGTGACGCCAGAAACGAGGGCAGCGCGTGGAGCTTGGTGTGGCGGGACACAACTTCGTTCTCGTTGGCGGGACTACCGGCATCGGGTTCGCCGCCGCCGAGCAGCTCGCCGCCAACGGCGCCAACGTGGCGCTGCTTGCTCGTGACGGAGACCGCGCCCATACGCGTGCGGAGCGATTGACCGCAGACTACGGCGTGGGTGCCGTCGGCATCGCGGTCGACGCGGCAGCCGCCGGTGATGGCGTGGACCGTGCCGTCGACCGCGCGGTAGCAAGCCTGGGACCGCTGCGCGGCCTGGCCGTCACCGCCGGACCGATGAATCAACAGGGGCCGTTCCTCGAACACGGCGACGAGTCGTGGGACTGGTACTACCAATTGATTCTGATGGGGACCGTGCGCTCCTGCCGCGCTGTCATCCCACACCTGCAACGCAATGGGGGCGGAACCATCGTGACGACGGCCGCGTATTCCGTTAGGGCGCCGAAGGTCCTCATTCCGCCGTATAACGCGCTGAAGGCCGCGGTGTTGACGTTGTCCAAGATTCTCGCCAAAACGCATGGCCCGGACGGTATTCGGGTGAACACCGTGTGCCCTGGGCTGTTCGACACCGAGGTGAACGACTTCATCCGCGCCGAGCGGGCAGCGCAATATGGCGTGGCGCTGGAAGACGCGATCTATACGCACCTGGCGAGCAACCCGGACTGGAACATGCGCGTCGCCCTCGGCCGCGGCGGACGTCCCGAGGAGGCGGGCGAGCTGATCGCCTTCCTGCTCAGCGACAGGGCGGCGTTCATGACCGGCGCGGCCGTCAACATCGATGGAGGCACGGACTTCTGACCCGCTCAGATCCCGATTTCGTCGGCGAGCAGTCGCCGGTGATAGGAGGCGTCGCCGAGCAGGTGCCCCGACGATTGAGCACGCTTGAAGTACAAATGGGCGGGATGTTCCCAGGTGAATCCGATGCCGCCGTGGATCTGGATGTTGGCGGCGGCGGCCCGAGCAAACGCCTCGGAACTGCACGCCTTGGCCAAGGACGCCACAGCCGGCAATTCCGCCGAGCGTTGGGCCGCGGCCCGCACCGCGTAATAGGCGGCCCCGCGGGCACATTCGATGTCCAAGAAGACATCGGCGCACTTGTGGCGGATGGCCTGGAATGAGCCGATGGGCCTACCGAACTGCCTGCGTGCCTTCGCGTACGCGACGGCCATCTCGAGGCAGCGCTGCGCGCCACCGACCTGTTCGGCGGCGAGCGCGGCACAGCCGAGCGCGAGGGTCCGCCGCAGCACCGGCACGGCGCCGCCTTCACGACCGACGAGCGACGCCGACGTTGCGGTGAATTCGATACGGGCCTGTTTTCGGGTCTGGTCCAGGGTGGACAGCCCGCGCCGGGCGACGTTGTCGAAGCGGTCGACGGCGAACAGCGACAATCCGGAGTCACTCTGGGCGGCTACCAATAGCACATCGGCGCTACAGCCGTCGAGGACATAGGTTTTCGCCCCGTCCAGCACCCACGCGTGGGCCGTTTCTCGCGCCCGCGTGCGGATCGCCCCGGCCTCCCAGCGGCCCGACTTCTCGGTCACCGCCAGGCTGGCGATCGTCGCTCCGGACGCGATGCCCGGCAGGAATCGTCGCTGGGCCTCGTAGTCGCCCGACTCAAGCAGCGCGCTGGACGCCAGCACCGCCGACGCGAAGTACGGGGAGGGAGCAAGCGCCCGTCCCAGCTCCTCGGCGACGATGCCGAGTTCGACGAAGGTGTACCCCTGACCACCGAATTCCTCGGGAATTGCGAGCCCCACCAAGGCCAGTTCGTCGGACATCTGCGCCCACAACGACGGGTCGTACCCCAGCGGTGATTCCATGTGGCGGCGCACCTGCGCCTCGTCGGCCTTGCTTTCGAGGAAGGAGCGCACGACGCGACGCAGCTCGTCCTGCTCGTTGGTGAATGCAAAACTCGTTGCTTGGGAGGACATTTCAAGCCCCCGCGGTTCCGCGTCCAGTCTGGCTCACCCGCGGGGCCTCGGCCCCCCGGCGCAAACTGCGCAGCCAGTCACCGACGGCGGCGGGGGCGGGGACCGGCGCGTCGAAGCGTCCCGGGTCGGCGGCCCAGAAAGCGTCCCACGACGGGAAGGCGTCGTGGAAAGAGCCGTCCTGGCTCGGGCCGCCGGGCCAGCGCACCTTCCGCGGACCGATCGGCGGGTCGGTGATGTCGCTGCGGTACCAGAACAGCGGGGTGCGACGCGCGAAATACCAACGGCCGTCGCGCCGTTCGTAGCGGTCGAGGTAGGCCAGCATCTCGATGAACCACGCGGTCTCGGTTTCCAAGTCGTTGCGCGAGTAGACAAGTCCGCTCGCGGTGTCGGCGTCGTGGACGTCGATGACATGACCGAGGACGCCGTGCGCGCTGCCCAGCAGCGTCGGACGCACCTCTGCGTCGTACCATTGGCGCATCGCGTCGCGCCCACGGCGCTTGCCCGGCACACCGACGTCGTCAACGAAAAGATTTGCCAAGGAATCGAAGTCGCGCACGTCCAACGCCACCGCGTAACGCGCCGCCAGCTGACGAATTTCCTCAATGGCCTCCAGTCGGGCGACCCGCGCCTCCAACCCGGTCATGCCAGCTCCCCCGACCTCAGTAACTGCACCAGCCGGGGCTTGTCGATCTTGTTCGTGGTGGTGTAGGGCAGCCGATCGGCGTCGGGGAGGATCACCCACCGCTTGGGAACCTTGTACGCGGCCAGTTCCTTCCGGCACGCCGCCGCGAGCTCATCCTGCGATGTGCACCGCCCCTGATTGAGCACGACCACGGCGCAGACGAGCGCGCCCTTGTCCGTGTCCGGAACGCCGACGACATAGGCGATCCGGACGCCGTCGACGTTGCCGATCACCGCCTCGACCTCCACCGGCGCGACGTTCGCGCCCGACGTCTTGATCATGTCGTCGGTGCGTCCGGTGAAGAACAGGAAGCCGTCGTCGTCCAGGTATCCGGCGTCCTTCGTGTGATACCAGCCGTCGTCGTCGAACAGGTCGCTGCGCTGCCGTCCGACCATGCCGCGCATCATGGCCGTGCCCCGCACGCAGATTTCGCCTACCGTCCCGTTGGGCAGCTCCACGCCGGTTTCATCGACGATCTTGTGCTGATAGCCGGGTGCCGCAACCCCGAGCGAACCGCGTTTGCTTTCGGGCACCGGTTCGTGTGGTGGCCACCAGGTGTGCGAACTGCACGTTTCGGTCATCCCCAGTTGTGTAACCAGTAGCGACGGATCGGCCGCGCGCAGTTCGGGCGGCAGCAGGACCTGGTGGTATCCCGCGCGCAGAGTCGACAGATCGGTGGACGCGTAGTCGGGATGATTCGCCAGCGCCCAGCCGACGTGGGGGAATCCCGTTGCGTAGGTGGCCCGTTCGGATTCAAGCAGGCGCAGCACGTCGCCGGCGTCGAACTTGTGCTCGGTGATGATGGTGGCGCCGGTCTGCATCGGTCCGAGCAGACCGAAGACCAACCCGGCGACCCAGAAGAACACCATCGGGATGTACACCCGGTCGTCGGGTTTCCATTCGTGCTGCGTGGCCACGAAGCGAGAGTGTGCGATCGCGGTGCCGTGCGTGTGGATGACGCCCTTAGGGTCCGAAGTGCTTCCCGATGTGTAGATGACGACCAGGTCGTCAGACGGGCGGACGGTGGATTCGCACGCTCGCAGAAACGCTTCGGGCACAGGTTCCGGCCACACACTCGGCCAGGGCCGCTCGGTGTCGCCGAGCCCGAAAACGTTGCGCAACTGTGGCAGTCGCTCGAGTTTCAGGGGCGCACCCGGGGCTGAAAACTCACCCGCAGCATCGGCGACCCGCGCCAGCATGTCCTTGCCGAGCAGCGAGTCGACCGATAGCAGGGTGTGGATGTCGGCGTCGCGAAGCAGCCACCTCAACTCCGGCGGCTGAAAGAAGGTGTTGATGGGCACCGCAACCGCGCCGATCCGCGTGGCAGCCAGGAAGGCGATCACAAAGTCGGGTCCGTTGGGCGCCAGGATTCCGACCCGAACGCCTTTGGTGACCCCGGCTCCGAGCAGCCGCCGCGCCATCTCGGCAGACCGAGTATCCGCCTGGCCGTAGCTGATCCGCTCGATGGTCCCCCCGCCGGCCGAGCTGACGACGAAGTCGTTCTCTCCGTAGGCGGCGACCAGGTCGGCCAGCATCGACGGGACGACGGGCGCGTACGGCAGCGGGTCGTAGCTGAACGTTCGTGCGGATTCACCCATTGCGTGTCATTCCAGAACTCATCGACTCATTCCACGACCCACCGCGGTTCGCGCTTTTCCGCGAACGCGAGCATCCCTTCCCGGTAGTCGGGATGGGTCAGCTGGTGTTGCAGCACATAGCGATACGCGACGTCGTTGGCCGCGCGCAGCCCGACATCGAGGCTGCTCCACATCGCCTTGATCGATGCCTGGACCGTCGCCGGCGAGAGCTTCGCAATGTCCAAGGCGATTTCGCGCGCCCGCTGTTGCAAACGATCCGCGGGCACGACCTCGTTGATCAGGCCAATCTCGTAGCCGCGCTGCGCGCTGATCCGGCCCTGCTTGGTCATCAGCCCGAGCTGCATCACCATCGACAGCGGCATTCTGCGCAGCAGCACCGCGGGCTCGAGCGCGAACACGTTGCCCACGGCCAGATGCGTGTCGATCAGCTCCGCGTGCTCGGCCGCGATGATGAGGTCGGCGTCGGCGACCTGATGCAGGCCGCCGCCGACGACCATTCCGTTGAGGGCGCAGATGACCGGCTTCCACACGTTGTGGTGCAGCCGCGATCCGGGAACCTTGTTGCGGATGCCGCCCTCGGCCGTTGCCCGGATGTCCTGGCCCGCCGAGAATGCGCGGTCGCCGGCTCCGGTGATGATGGCGACCCGGATGTTCGGGTCCTCCCGCACCCGTGCCCACGCGATGCCGAGCTCGGTACGGGTCAGGTCGTCAGTGGCGTTGAGCCGTTCCGGTCGATTGATCGTGATGGTGGCGACCTGCTCGCTGACGTCGAACAGGATTCTCTTTAGTTCCACGACATCCCCTGGCATCGTTTCGTAGCAGTAAACACTACATCAGCATGTGTCTTGTCGTTCCGCATCGACGTCATGGCATCCACTGTCCGCCCGACACCGAAATGAGCTGGCCGGTGACGTGTTTGGCGGCGGGCGAACACAGAAAGGCCACCACCCCGGCTACGTCCTCCGGCTCACCGATGTTTCCGGTCACCGTCGTCTGGCGCATCTGTGCCAGCTCGTCCTCCGTCTTGCGCGACAACAGCCACGGCGTCGCGGTGGTGCCGACCACGACGGTGTTGACCCGGATCCCATGCACACCGAGCTGAACGGCCATCAGCCGGCTCAGCCCTTCAACACCGGCCTTGGCGGCCGCGTAGGCCGGCGGCCCGGTGCGCACCCCGTGGGCGGACACCGAGCTGACGTTCACGATGGCCCCGCCGCCGTGGGCGACCATCTGCCGGGCGGTGACCTGCGCCATGACGAAGGTGCCCTTGAGGTTGACGTCGACGATGCGGTCCCAGTCCTCGTCCGTCTGCTCGAGAAACGTGCCGGGCAGCGTCATACCCGCGTTGTTGACCAACGCCCGAACGGGCCCGTACCGGTCGGCCAACCCGCTCAGCGCGTCCTCGACCGCGCCACGGTCCGTGATCGACAGGTTCATCGGGACGAGCAATCCCGATCTCGCCTCATCCGAATCCTCGGCGCGCGCAATGGCCTTCGCGTTCACATCGATCGCGGCCACCCGGTGGCCGCTGCACATGAGCGCGGCCACAATCGATTCACCGATGCCTCGCGCTCCCCCGGTGACGACCGCGAGCGGACGGGAATCACCCGACACGCTTGCCACCTCCCCGCCCCGGTCCGGACGTTGCGACGGTGCGCTCGATCGCGGCGATCGAGGGCCGCACCAACTCCACGGATTCGGCCATCAATCGCGACAACTCACCCCGACCACCGGCGGCAACCCACGAATCGATCGCCGCGCGGTTGGCGGCGTTGATCAGCGTGGCAGCCAGCCGAGGCCGCAAGTCCGGTCCGGTATCGCTGCCCAGCCAGCGCGCGACCTCGGCGGTGAGCTGATCGATCCAGTCCTCGTTGATCCGCAGCATCGTCGCGCGCAGGGCCGGCAGGCTGTGATACATCCGCGCGCGGACCAAAAACATGTCGGGCTGATCGACTATCGCTTGCGCTACCGCCATCGACGTCTCGGCGAGGGCGTCGCACAGCGAGTCCGATCGCGCGGCGCGGAAGCGGCGGATAGCCTCCTGCAGCCGCTCGGCGTAGCCGTCGAACAGGATGTCTTCCTTGCTGGCGAAGTGATGGAAGAACGTGCGCGGCGCGACCCCGGCCGCCGCCGAGATCTGGTCGACGGTGGTCCCCTCGTAGCCGTGAGTGGTGAACAGCTCGATCGCGGCATGGATGAGCGCCTGCCTGTTGCGCACTCCGCGAGCCCGTCGTTGGTCCATGCTCACACCCCTGCCAGCGTGGCAGTTCCGGAGCTCAGGGCGACGGCGTCACCCTGCAACGTCCGGAAACGCACCGAACCTTCGGCTCGCCAGATCTCCGTCCGCAGCGGGGCATCGAGCTTCACCTGCTTGGAGAACCGGCAGCCCACCGATGTCAGCGACCGGGGGTCCCCGTCACCGATCCGGTCGATCACCGCCCGCGCGGCGAACCCGAGCGTGCACAGCCCGTGCAGGAAGACGTCGTCGAAGCCGTACTTGCGGGCCGCCTCCGGGTCGATGTGTAGCTGGTTGCGGTCACCCGAGAGGCGGTAGAGGGCGGCCTGCTCGGGCCGGACGACGTCGTCGAATATCGCGTCCGGCGGCCCGTCGGGGTCCGGTTCGGCGGCGGGTCCACGGTCGCCGCCAAATCCCCCCGCGCCGAGGACCATGGTCTGGGACCTGGCGACGAACACGGTCCCGTCCGGATCGGCGCCCCGGCTGGTCAACTCGACGGCCGCGTGCTTGCCCTTGTCCCACACCGCCGACACCTCGGCCTGCACCGACATTTCCCCGTCGGCGCCGATCGGCCGACGCAGCTCCAGCGATTGCGCGGAGTGCACGATCGGATACGTGCCCAGATCGAGCACACTGCGCAGGTCCTTGACCGCCCACCAGTTCGCCACCAGGGCGAACGTCGGCAGCACATCGGGACCGCAAGCCTCGTTGAGCAGCCTCAGCTCGGACGGCGGACGGGCGCCCACCCCCAAGGCGTACAGGATCACGTCGGTCTCGCACCAGCGGAAGGTGCTCGGCGGCAACGCGGTTCCGACCGCGGAGTCGAACAGAGCCACGGCACTCCCTACTAAACGGATTGACGATATGTGTTCAATCGTGCATTATTGTGGCAGTCAGTGCAACTACTTTTCCGAAGCGAGCGGGAGGGACCGACATGAAGTTCGGCGTGTTCATCCTCGGCGACAAGCCCAACCACCTCAGCGAGCGGGAGGTGCTGGCCAACGTGCTCGAGGAGGCGCGCTGGGCGGAGGAGCTCGGCTACGACGAGATCTGGCTGGCCGAACACCACTTCTCCCCCTACGGCATGCTCCCGGACCTGCCCCAAGTGGCGACCGCCATCGCCGCGCAGACCGAGCGCATCCGCATCGGTACCGCGTGCATGGTGGCACCCTTCCACGAGCCGATTCAGTTGGCCGAACGGATCGCCTTGGTCGACGTCCTGTCCGGCGGGCGCTTCGACGCCGGCTTCGGGCGCGGCTATCAGGCGCACGAGTTCAAGGGTTTCGGCATCTCGATGGAGGAGGCCACCGGCCGATACCAGGAGTGCGTCGAGATCGTCAGCCGCCTCCTGACCGAAGAGAACGTCAGCTTCCACGGCAAGTACTTCCATATCGAGGACGTCACGATCTATCCGCGGCCGGCGCAGCAGCCGATCCCCGTGTGGGGCACCGTGATGAAGACGCCGTCCAGCTTCGAATGGCTCGCCGAGAAGGGGTTCGGCGCGATCATCGGAAACCCCTATCAGGTCGACCCCGATCTGCAGGGGGCCCTGGACATCTACCTGAAGGTGCAGTCGGAAAAGGGACTCGACGCCGCCACCGGCCACGTGTGGGCGCTGCTCAACGCCTTCTGCCACCAGGACGACGCGTTCGCCCGCAGCTACCCGCGGGAAAGCGTCGAGCTCTCCATTCAGACCCATCGAAAGTATTCGAGCCCGTTCGAGCGCGGCGGCGAGATACCGGGCGACTACAAGGCCTACTCGGACTGGTTCGAAAAACACGACAAGCAAAGCTACGAACAGGTGCTGAATTCGCACCTCACGCTGATGGGTGACCCGGACCGCATCGTCGAGAAGATGCGCACCGTCATCGACATGGGCTGGCGCAACATCATTTTGCGCATGTCGCGCGGCGGCGCCATGGACCGCACGAAGGTATACGACTCGATGAAGTTGTTCGCCCAAGAGGTGATCCCCGCGGCGACCGAGCTCGCGGCAGCCGTGGCTTGAGCCAGCAACTCGCCGACCGCATCCGCGCGGTCCTCGCCCTCGACCCGCGAGCGCCCGCGATCGAGTACGAGGGCCGGTGGGTGGATTGGCAGCATTTGTCGGACATCGCCGCGGGCGTTCAAACGTCTTTAAGGCGAGCGGGTTTGGGGGAGGGATCCCCCGTCGGGCTGGTGCTGCGAAATCATCCCGCGATGGTCGGGGCTCTGCTCGGCGTGCTGCTGACCGGCGGTTGCGTGGTCACGATCAACCCGTCACAGGGCGACGCCGGGCTCTGCGCGGACATCCGCGGGCTGCGGTCGCCCGCGGTGGTGGCTTTGCAGACTGACTGGGAGCGCACCGGAGTCGTCGGCGCTGCCACCGGATCGCTGGGCGTTCGCGTATCGAGTGACGTGGCCGTTGTGGACGGGCTGGAACATCTCGGACCGGGCCCGTTCCGCCCGTCCCGCGACGGCATCGCCGTCGAGATGCTCACCAGCGGTACCACGGGCCCGCCAAAGCGAATACCGCTGTCCTACAGCTCTTTCGAGCACACCGTCGCAGCGGCGGGCGCCCATTACAGTGTTGGCGCCGGGCAGGACGCCGAACTGAGACTGCGTTCGGGTGTCGCCATCGTCTCCTCTCCCCTGGTGCACATGTCCGGGCTGTTCCGCACCCTGCTCAACATCTGCGAGGGAAGAAAGATCGCGCTCCTGGAGCGATTCCGGGTGCCCGACTTCGTGGATTTGCTACTTCGACACCGACCGAAGGCCGTGAGCCTGGTGCCGTCGGCGATGGCGATGGTACTCGACGCGGGCGTGGATCCGGATGCCTTCTCGAGCGTCGAGGTGGTGACCTCGGGCACCGCGCATCTCCCGGTTGACGTGCAGACCAGGTTCGAGTGTCGCTACGGCGTCGCGGTGCTACCGTCCTACGGGGCAACGGAATTCGCCGGCGGCGTGGCCGGGTGGAACCTCGCCTTGCACCGGCAGTGGGCCACCCTTAAACGCGGCAGCGTGGGACGCCCGCAGCGCGGCAGGGAGATCCGCGTCATGTCCCTCGAGGACGACACCGAAGTGCTGCCCGGCGAGCAGGGCCGCATCGAGGTTCGCACCACCGGCGGGGACTGGGTGCGCACCACCGACCTCGGGCGGGTCGACGCCGACGGGTTTGTGTTCATCGACGGGCGCACCGACGACGTCATCATTCGCGGGGGTTTCAAGGTCAATCCGGCCGAAATCGTCGGGGTGCTCCGTGGCCACCCGGCGGTCCGCGATGCAGGCGTGACCGGCCTGCCCGATGAACGGCTCGGCCGCGTGCCTGTCGCGGCGGTCGAGTTGACCCACGGCGCGCGCGCCACGCCCGAAGACTTGCTCGCCTACGCGCGCGAACGATTGAGCCGTTACTACGTTCCGGCCCGGCTGGTCATCGTCGAGGACTTGCCCCGCACACCCTCGCTCAAGGTCAGCCAACCCGCGCTGCGTGAACTCTTCGAAGGGACAGGAAGTTGACGACCCGAGGTGTGGCCGCCATTGTCGGTGTCGCCGATGACGTTTCGGCGTCCGGGGTAATCGATGTGCCGCTGCGCGAGCTCGAGGCGCGCGTGATCACCGCCGCCCTGGCCGATGCGGGCTTGTCGCTGCGCGACGTCGACGGGCTGTGCACCTGCACCGGTGGCACGCTCATGCATTCGGTGGAGCTGGCCGAGTACCTGGGGATAGCGCCGCGCTTCACCGACGCCACGCAAACCGGTGGCGCCAGCTACGGGCTGTACGTCGAGCACGCCGCCGCGGCGATCGCAGCCGGCGAGGCGGAGACGGTGGTGATTGTCTATGCCTCGACGCCGCGCGCCGCCCGCAAGCGTGGCGAAAAAGGCCTTGGGGTCTTCGCGACTCCCGAGCGCCTGGAATGGGAGACGCCGTTCGGGGTGATGCTGCCGATCAGCGCCTACGCCCTGGCGGCCAACCGGCACATGGCGACGTACGGGACGACCCCCGAACAGCTGGCGCAGATCGCCGTCGACACTCGACGGTGGGCCACGCTGAACGATCGAGCTCACCTGCGCGAGGCGATCACCGTCCAGGACGTCATGGGCTCGGGATTCCTCGCCGAACCGCTGCACAAGCTCGAGTGCTGCCTGGTCACCGACGGCGCCGCGGCGCTGGTGGTCACGAGCGCCGAGCGCGCCCGCGACCTGGCCAAGCCGCCGGCCTTCGTTCTGGGTGCGGCGTCGGCGGCCTCGCACGCGATGATCTCCCAGATGCCCGACCTCACCGTCACACCGGGGGCGCTCTCGGGGCCGGCCGCCTTCCGTGCCGCGGGCCTCACACCGGCCGACATCGACGTGGTCGAACTCTACGACTCGTTCACCATCACGGTGTTGCTGGCGCTCGAAGACCTGGGCTTCTGCGCCAAGGGCGAAGGCGGTCCGTTCGTCGCGGACGGGAGATTGGCACCCGGCGGTGCGCTGCCGGGTCAGACGTCCGGCGGCGGCCTCGCCTACACCCACCCCGGGGCCTTCGGGGCCTTCCTGCTCGTCGAAGCCACGCGGCAATTGCGTGGCGAGTGCGGTGAACGCCAGGTCCCACACGCGAAAACGGCCGTCGCACATGGCACCGGCGGGGTCCTCTCGGCCACGTCGACCGTGATTCTGGGAACGGAGGCCACGCTGTGACCGATACGCTGCCGGTCCCCGAGCCCAGCCCGGCGTCCGCACCCTTCTGGGACGCGACCCGGCGCCATGAGCTGACCGTCCAACGATGCGAGTCGTGCGCGCGGCTCGTCTGGTACCCGCGGTTCGTCTGCCCGCACTGCGGCGGGTCGTCGCTGGTGTGGGAGAAGTTGAGCGGTGACGGGGTCGTCTACGCGGTCAGCGTGCACCACCGCGCCGCGCTCCCCGCACTCGCCGACAAGGTGCCGTATTCGGTGGTGCTTGTCGATCTCGACGAAGGTGTCCGCATGATGTCGAACGTGTTCGGTCCCCCTCCCGCGGTCGGTGATCGCGTCGCCGTGGCATGGGTGTCGCTCGAGGACGGCCGTAACCTCGCTGTCTTCGAGCCGAAGTGAGTCCTGACGCAGCGCTGCGGCGCGCCCGAGAAGAGCTCGTGCTCCGGCACGTCGCGGCCGAGAATGCGCGAGACCTGGAGGCGGCGATGGCTACTTTCACCCATCCCCGCTACGAGATCATCCCTACGGGAATGGTTTTCGACGGTGACGAGGCGGTCCGCGCAATGTTGTTGCAGCAGTGGACGGATCTCCCCATGCTGCGCTATGCCGCGGAGGCGACCTACCACGGGGACAACGGCTTGGTCGTGGAGACGCGAACGACCGCGCCCGGCACACCGCTCGACATGTTGAGCGTCAATCTCTTCGGGTTTCGCGGGCCGGATCTGATCCTGGAACGTTGTTTTTTCGATCGGATGCTGCTGGCGGAACAATTGGGTTCGATCGGGAAGCCGTAGTTGAGCACCCGGTCAGCATCGAACGATTGAACAGATTTCGTCATATTGTAGACTACTTGGCGTACCGCACATCCGTGAAGGAGCCGTGATGGCCACGCCCTTAGACGCCGGGATACGGCCGCTGACCGACGATCATGCGCTGGAGTTGTACCGCCTGATGAGCAAGGTGCACCACAGCGACCAGCGCGTCCGAAAGGGCCTGTCCTCCGGTGAAATCGCGATGAGCTACTGGCCGGTGGACGGCCAGGAGGCGATGTCGGCCGGGGCCGCGCTCGCCCTGTCAAGCAGCGACCAACTGGTCACCACCTATCGCGGACTGGGCGACGTGGTGGCCAAGGGCATCGACCTGCCCGGGTATTTCGCCGAGATCTTGGGCCGCGGCACCGGTCTTTCGAAGGGCAAGGCCGGCGCCATGGGCATCTACGACCCCGACCACGGGATCGCGTGGACCACCGGCATCGTCGGCGCGGGCCCGCTGATCGCGAACGGGATCGCTTTGGCGGAGGCCATCAAGGGCAGTGACCGCGTGGTTCTGGTGAGCTTCGGCGACGGGGCGACCAGCATCGGCTACGTCCACGAGGCAATGAACATGGCGGCGCTGTGGGCGCTTCCGGTGGTGTTCTTCTGCCAGAACAACGCGTGGGCCGAATGCACGCCAGTGGCGGGTTATACCCGCTCGACGCGGCTGTCCGACCGGGCCGCGGGCTACGCGATGCCCGGCGTCACGGTCGACGGCACGGACCCGCACGCGGTGCACCAGGCCGTGGCCGAGGCGGCCGGGCGGGCTCGCTCGGGCGCCGGTCCGTCGTTCGTCGAAGCCGTCGCCTATCGTCTGCAGGGGCACTACTTCGGCGACCAGATGCCCTACGCCGATCCGGACGAAATGGCCGCCAAGCGCGCCGACCCGCCCTTCGCGCGATACAGGCGGCGGCTGATCGACGAGGGCCTGGCCGATGAGGCCGACCTGGACCGCATCGACGCGGATCTCATTGCCGAGATCGACGCGGCCTTCGCCGCCGCGCGCGACGCCGAGCCCCCCGACGTCGACGAACTGACCCGTGACGTGTTCGCCGCGCACGGCGTCGAGATCGCGGCACCGGTGACGGAGCGGGCCGCGATTCCCGAGGGCGAGACGGAGACCCTCGGTCTCGTGCAGGCGATTCACCGCACGCTGGACCGCGCGATGGCGACCGACGAGTCGATCGTGCTCCTCGGGGAGGACATTGCCGACCCGTCGGGCGGCATGTTCAAGATCACCGCGGGGCTGTCCACCAAGTACGGCGACCACCGCGTGCGCGACACGCCGATCGCGGAGTCCTCGATCATCGGCGCCGCGGTGGGTGCGGCCCTGGGCGGGCTGCGTCCGGTGGCGGAGCTGATGTTCATGGACTTCCTCGGCGTTGCCATGGACCAGATCGCCAACCACGCGGCCAAGATCCGCTACATGTCGGGCGGTCGGCAGGGCGCCCCGGTCGTCATCCGCGCCATGGTCGGCACGGCGGCCGGCCCGCAGCACTCCCAGGCCTTCGAGGCCTGGGCGATGCACACACCCGGCATCAAGGTCGTGTGGCCCAGCACCGCCGCCGACGCGGTCGGGCTGCTCAATGCCTGCCTGGCGGAAGACGATCCCTGCCTGTTCATCGAGTCGATGAAGCTGTACTACGGCGGCGGCAAGGGGCCCGTGCCGACAGCCGACTACGTGATCCCGCTCGGCCAAGCCGACGTCAAACGCGCCGGCACCGACGTCACGATCTGCACCTATGGCAGCCTGGTGCACGCCGCGCTCGCAGCCGCCGAACAGCTTGCCGCCGAAGGCGTTTCGGTGGAGGTGGTCGACCTGCGCACCCTGGTGCCATTGGATCTGGCCACCGTCGTCGAATCTGCCCGCAAAACACGTCGCCTGGTCGTCGCCCACGAGTCCGTCGGATTTTGCGGCCCCGGTGCCGAAATCGCCGCAGCCGTCGGAACGGAGCTCTTCGGTGTGCTGGCGAGCCCGATTCAGCGCGTGGCGGGAACGTACACGCCCGTTCCCCGGGCGGCGACATTGGAAGCCGCCTGTCGCCCGGACGCCGCGCGGCTTGTCGAAGCGGTCAGGAGGATCGCGTGACGGAGGTGCGGATGCCGAAACCGGGCGACGCGATCACCGAAGCGGAGGTCACCGGAATCTACGTGGCGGACGGCGCCCATGTCTCCGAAGGGGATGCGCTGTACCAGATCGCAACCGACAAGGTCGAGATGGACGTCGAGGCACCGGCCAGTGGCATCGTCACATGGAAGGTCAGCGCCGGGTCAAGTTACGACGTCGGTGAACTGCTCGCCGTGATCGAGGAACAGTGAGCGCGCTACCGGCTTCCGTCGATGTCGACCTCTGTGCCCCCGAGCTCGAAGGCAGGATCGACGGCGACACCCTGACCGTCACCATCAACCGACCGGAGAAGAAGAACGCCGTCACCGCGGACGGCTACCACGGGATCAAACGGGCCGCGATGATCGTGGCCGACGAACCGGACCTGAACTTCCTGGTGATCACCGGGACGGGCGACGTGTTCTGCGCGGGCGGCGACATGAACGCCGTACAGAATCCAGACCGCAGGTGGGACGCGTTCACCGAGTCCTATGACGGCACACCGTTCGAAACGCTTGGCAAGATACCGAAACTCGTTGTTTGCGCCGTCAACGGCGTCGCCATGGGTGGCGGCCTGGTGATGACCTTATTCGCCGATCTGGTGGTCGCGTCCGACCGCGCCCGGTTCCGGGTCCCCGACCTAACCCGCGGCGTGTACGAGGCGTTCGTTGCCGCCCGACTACCGCAACGCCTGGGCACGCTGAGGGCCAATCACCTTATCTACGGCAATGATTGGGTCGACGCGCAGGAGGCTGAGCGTCTCGGACTGGTCGGAAAAGTCGTCGCGCACGACTCCCTTCGGTCGGAGGTCGATGCGTTGCTTGAGCGTGTCCGCAAGACCGGCCCCACCGCCCGCGCGGCCGTCAAACGCGAAATGGCGCGCGCGCTGCCGTCCGTCGACGTGACGGGCTACTGGTCTTCAATAGGAACCGCCGAACAGATCGAGGCCTTCACGGCGTTCCTGCAGAAGCGATCTCCAGATTGGGCAGTCAGCCGTGATCGGGACGCGTTCGTCCAAACCAGACGATCGGCGTGGCTGGCGCCGCACGAGGACGGCTGACTGCCCATGACCGAATTACCGCAGGGCACGTCCGAAATGACCGGCTGCGAGGAGATCCTCGTGGCCGCCGACGGTCCCGTCCGGATCGTGACGTTGAACAACCCCGACGACGCCAACGCGGTCAACAACACGATGCACACGGCATTTACGAGACTGTGGGCGACCCTGGCCGAGGATCCCGACGCGCGTGCGGTGCTGATCACCGGCACGGGCGATTACTTCTCCGCCGGCGGAAACCTGGTGGAGTGGCTGGAAACCCACGTCAACAACCCGGTCACTCGCCGTGCCGGGATGCGCGACGCCCGACGCATCGTGCGCGACATGATCGACTTTCCGCTGCCCGTCGTCGCCGCTGTCAACGGGCCCGCGGTCGGCTTCGGGTGCAGCATCGCGGTCTTGTGCGACATCGTCCTGATGTCCGACAGGGCATTCTTTGCCGACACACATGTCGCGAGCGGGCTGGTGGCCGGCGATGGCGGTTCGGTGCTGTGGCCGTTGCTGATGAGCCTGTTAAAGGCCAAGGAGTACCTGATGCTCGGCGAACGCATCAAGGCCGACAAGGCGGTCGAGTTGGGCTTGGCCAACCGGGTCGTGCCGCACGCGGAGATCAAGCAGGAGGGGCTGTCGATTGCACACCGTCTGGCCGCGTTACCACCACGGGCAGTGCAGGACACGAAGCGGACGTTGAACCTGCACGCCCAGCGCGCGATCACCGGCATCCTCGAATACGGGATCTCCGCAGAGACTGAGTGTTTCACCACGCCCGAACACCGTGCCGCCATCGACAAGTTCCTCGGCCGCCAGTGACAGCAAACGATCGGTTGATCCGCCGCGAGGACCGCGACGGCATAGCCCTCCTGCTGCTCAACCGGCCGCGACAGCGCAACGCCCTGCGCTACGAGTCGTGGAGCGAACTGTCGGAGGTGCTTGACGGCGTCGTCGCGGATGACGTTCGCGGCGTCGTGCTGGCGGGCGCGGACGGCTTCTTCTGTGCGGGTGGCGATTTGAAGACCGGGCCGGCATACGGCAGCGGTCCGCTGGGCCCCGCCGGCCGGGTCGAACACGCCCAGCGGGTGATGGAACAACTCAAAGCGGTGCCGGTGCCGACCCTTGCCGCGGTCGAGGGCGCGGCCATCGGCCTCGGATGGAGCCTGGCCCTGTCGTGTGACCTCGTGGTGTGCGCGTCCGACGCCTACTTCGCCGCGCCGTTCGTGGCCCGCGCCGTGGTTCCCGACGGCGGGCTGGCGTGGCGCCTGACCCAGCAGCTCGGGAGGCACCGCGCGGCGTCGTTGCTGCTGCGTGGAACCCGCCTCTCGGCGGGAGACGCCGAGCGGCTGGGGCTGGTCACCGATGTGGTGGAGCCGGGTTCGGCGATCGCGCGGGCGGTCGTCATCGCCGATGAGCTCGGCCAAGCCGACGCTGGGGCGGTCGAAATGACCAAGCGGCTGATCAATTCGGCCGAGGCCGCTCAGCTCGCCGCCTTTCACCCGCTCGAACTGGCGATGGCGACCGTGGCGCAACAACGTTCGGCGGCCGCCGACGGACGGGCCGCCTACTCCTGACATCAGCGCGGCATACCCAAACCGACCGTGGAAATCAGGTCGCGTTGAATCTCGCTGGTGCCGCCGCCGATCGTGTGAAGCAGGGACAGCAAGAGGCCTTCCGAAAAGTGTCCGTCGAGCACGGCGCCGGGGTCATCCGGCATGAGTCCGCCTGCCGGACCGAGGATTTGGGCCCCGAGTCCGCGCAGTTCGGCGGTCAGTTCGGAGTGATATAGCTTCGACAACGACGGCAGCGCTGGATCCAGCGCGCCGGAAGCCTGTTGGTGCGCGACGCGATAGGACAAGGCGCGGCCCACCTCGACGCGTTCGACTGCGCGGGAAAGCGCTATGCGGTTGGCCGGATCGGACAGGGGGTCGTGCGTTGAGCCCTTCTGCGCGTGGCACCAGTCGACGAGCTCATCGAGATAACGCTGGGCTTGGGCCGCCCTGGTGACGTTTGACCGTTCGGCGTCGAGCAGCGCCTTCCCGACCGTCCACCCCTCCCCCTCGGTCCCGACGAGGTTGGCGGCGGGCACGCGCACACCGTCGAAGAACTCCTCGGCGAAAGTCGGGTAACCAGTCATGGACCGGATGGGCCGACGGGTGATTCCGTGACTTTCCATGTCGACGAGGAAGAACGAGATGCCGGCCTGGCGCTTGTCCGCCACGGGCGAGGTGCGGGCCAGCACGAAGATCCAGTCGGCCAGCACGCCGTTGCTCGTCCAGGTCTTCTGGCCGTCCAGGACGTAGTCGTCGCCGTCTCGCCGGGCCGTCATGCGCAGCGACGCCAGGTCCGAGCCGGCCTCCGGCTCCGAATAACCCTGTGCCCACATCCGTTCCGAGCGTGCGATGGCCGGCAGGTGTTCCGCTTTTTGTTCGGGCGTCCCGTATCTGAACAAGACCGGCGCCAGCATGTTGACTCCATTGGTGTTCACCAGCGGTGCGCCCGCATAGGCTAGCTCCTCGCGAATGATCACCTGTTCGACGATCCCGCGTCCGCCGCCCTCGTACTCGGCGGGCCAATGCGGCACAAACCAGCCCCGCTCGTGCAACTTCTTGCAGAATGCGACCGCACGCTCGTGGGCGTCGCGCGGTAGGTAGTCGGGATTGGCCGCGGTGCGCCGGAATTCGTCCGGGAGGTTGGCTGCCAGCCACTCGCGGATGGAGGCCCGCAGTGACTCGGTGCTCTTATCACCGCCGAAGCGAATGATCGGTTTCAAAGGCATGGCTAGATACGCTCGGTGGGTTTGGAGCCCTTCTTCATCAGCTCCGCCATGAACTCCTGAAACTCTTTGCTGCCGGTCACCATCGCTTGCAGGTCGTTGGTCGTCTGTTGGTGGGTGCGGAACCCCATGGTCTCCCACGCACGGATGATCCCGGACTTGACGGCCTGCAGGGTGATCAGGGGCGCCTTCGCGATCTGTGCGGCCAATTCCTCGACGGTGTCCTCGAGCTGGTCGGCAGGCACCACGCGGTTGACCAGGCCGAACTCGAGCGCTTCCGCCGCGCTCAGCCGTTGAGCGGTGTACAGGTATTCGGCGGCCCGCTTGTAGTTCATGAACACCCAGGGCTCGAACATGGTCTCGGCGCCCGGCAGTCCGAAACCCGGGACCAGGGGCATTTGGAACCACGCGTCCTCGGAACACACGGTGATCTCGGGGATCAGCGCCCAGGTCGTACCCCCGCCGATCGCATACCCATGCACCTGGGCGATCACAGGCTTGGGAAACTCCCACAACTTCAGCACCGGCCACAGGAACAACTGCGCAGCGGAACGCCACACCTTCCCGGACGCTTGCAGTTCGGCCATGAACTCCGGGTACGCGCCGGTCGGAATATGGCCGGAGCAGAACCCCTTACCGTTGGCCTTGATGATGACGACCTTGATGTCATAGTCGTACTGTGCGTCGTCGAGCGCCTCGTTGACGCTGTGGACCATTTCCGAGCTCTGGGCATTGGCGGCGTCCGGGTTGTTGAGGATGATCCGCGCGATCGGGCCGTCCTTCTCATAGATCACGTGCTCGAGCTCTCGCGTTTGCATCGTTCGTCCTCCTCAACACCGGGCAGACGATCACCGCGTCGTCAGCATGGTGCAACTATACAGATAATGTAATAGTGTTCTTTGGCGGAGGGACGATGCCGATGACGACGATCGAGTTACGTTGGGATCCATTCGACCGCGCGTTGCACCAGAACCCGTACGGGGTCTGGAAACGGCTGCGCGACGAAGCGCCAACTTACTACAACGACCAGTACGGCTTCTATGCTTTGAGCCGGTTCACTGACGTGATGGAAGCGTCGCTGGATACCGAGACGTTTTCCTCGTCGCACGGGATCACCCTCGACGCGATCACCGACGAGCCGTGGCCGCCGCCCAGGGCGATGATCATGATGGATCCACCCGACCACACCGCAATGCGAAAGATGGTCAATCGCACGTTCTTTCGCACCCAGATCGCCCGGCTCGAGGACCGGGTCCGTTCGCTGTGCTGCGCCTACCTGGATGGGTTCGTCGGCGCCGAGGGCTTTGACTATGTGCGCGACTTCTCGATGAAGTTACCGGTGATGGTGATCAGCTCGCTGCTGGGCTTCCCCGAGGAAGACCACGACAACCTGCGCGAGTGGTCGGATGCCCAGCTTCACCGCGACGAGGGCACGACTCAGCTGAACGAGGAGGGCCAGCAGGCCAACGCGAAGCTGCTGGGCTACTACGCCGATCAGATTCAGCGACGGCGGGCCGCGCCGGCCGACGACATCGTCGGCAACCTGATGACTTCCGACCTGGTTCAGGCGGGCCGCGAAACCCGTCGCCTGGACGACGGCGAAGTGTTGATGTTCATCGCGATGATCAACGTCGCCGGCAACGAGACGGTTGCGCGCCTGCTGGGATGGGCCGCGCTGACCCTGGCGCGGTACCCCGACCAGCGAGCCAAGCTAGTTGACCGCCCGGACCTGATCGGAAACGCCGTCGAGGAACTGTTGCGTTACGACGCGCCGTCGCCCGTACAGGGCCGCTACACGAAACGCGACGTCACCTACAACGGCACGCTCATCCCGGCTGGCTCACGCGTTGCCCTGCTGACCGGGTCGGCGGGCCGCGACGAACGCCAATACGAGAACCCGGACGTCCTCGACGTCGAACGCGCGGGAATCCGCCACATCAGCTTCGGCCACGGTTCGCACTTCTGCCTGGGCGCGGCGCTGGCCCGCCTGGAGGCCCGCGTCGCCCTCGAAGAGACGTTGAAGCGCTTCCCGACCTGGGACGTTGACCCTGGTGCGGTGACGTACGTGCACACCAACTCCGTGCGCGGCCCCGCCAGCGTGCCGATTCGGCTGTGACTCCCGGCCTTTCAGTCCGCACGGAAGGCGCGGTGCTCTGGTTGGTCTTGGACCGCCCCGAAGCCGGCAATTCGGTGACGCGGGCGGTGCAGCAGGCCCTCATCGAAAACCTGCGGTCAGCCTCCGACGAGCCAGGTGTCAGGGCGGTGGTGCTTACCGGCCGCGGTGACAAGCATTTCTGTACGGGACCTAATCTGCGAGACCCGGGAATGCAGCCGAAGAAGGACCGCGTAGCCGGTGACGCCGCCCGCATCCTGCGTACCGGGTCCCAGGCGGTGGTGTCCGCGTTGCTCGACTGCGAGAAGCCCGTTGTATGCGCGCTAAACGGGATCGCCGCCGGCGTGGGCGCCAGCATGGTGCTGGCGTGTGACCTCATCGTGGCCTCCGAAAACGCACGCATCATCGAGCTTTTCGCGAGGCGTGGGCTCGCACCCGACGGGGGTGCCGCCTATCTGCTGGCGCGCAAGGTCCCCTTCAACGTCGCAAAGCAGCTCCTGTTCTTCGGTGAGGAACTGTCCGCGGCCGAGGCCGAACGCCTCGGCCTGGTCAACAAGGTCGTCGCCGCCGACGACCTTGAAGCCGAGACCGCCACCTGGGCCCAGCGGCTTGCTAATGGGCCCACCCGTGCGCTGGCGGCGGCCAAGGCGATGCTGAATCAAGCGTTCGACGTCGACCGCGAAGCCGCGTTTCGCACCGAGGCGCTGTTGGTGGAGCAGGTCGCCGCGACCGATGACGTTGCCGAGGGCATGGCGGCCTTCGCCGAGCGCCGCGATCCGAACTTCCGTGGACGCTGAGCCCTCGCGGTTGCCGCGATGACGCGATCGGATGACAGAACACTCAGTGTTAATCTGTCTCTCGCCGCGAGCCGGTGGAGGCCCGCTCCCCGATGCCGTCCCAGGGCGTGAGGAGAAGCGAATGACGCTGCACCGTAACGCCGCGTCGCTGGACGGCCGGGTCGCCGTCGTCACGGGCGGGGGCGGTGGGATCGGAAGCGCGATCGCCGCGGCCCTCACCGAATTCGGCGCACGGGTGGCCATCTGGGAAAAGGACCAGCCGAGTGCCACGGAGGTGGCCGCGCGGGTCGGCGGCCTCGCGTGCGTCACCGACGTACGCGAGGCCGAACAGGTCGACGCGGCGCTGGCCACGACCGTCGACGCGCTGGGGGTTCCTACGATCCTGGTGAACAATGCCGGCGGGGTGTTCTGGTCGGGCCTGCTGGACACCTCGCCCAACGGCTGGGATGCCCTGATCCGGATCAACTTGACGCAGGTGCTGCTCTGTACGCAGCGCATCGCCCGGGCCCTGGTCGAGGCCGGGCAAGGCGGCAGCGTCATCAACATCAGCACCATCGAGGCGGTACGGGCCGCGCCCGGGTTTGCCGCCTACGCCGCGGCCAAAGCGGGCGTGGTCAACTTCACCAAGACGGCCGCGCTGGAACTGGCGCCGCACAACATCCGGGTCAACGGGCTCGCGCCCGACTTCACGCTCACCGAAAGCCTGGCAAAGATGGCGCCCAACGGCGTCGAGAACGCCAAACTCATGGTGCCGATGGGCCGCGCCGGTCACGTCGACGAAATGGCCGGGGCCGCAATCTTCCTCGCCAGCGACCTCAGCGCCTACGTGACCGGGCAGACGCTGCACGTCGACGGCGGGACATCGGCGGCCGGCGGGTGGTATCACCATCCGCAATCGGGGCGCTACATACTCGGCCCGCCGACCCCGGTGCCCTAGCCCGATGCAGGATGCTGAAGTTCGGGATCTGTTGGCGAAGGAGGAGATTCGTCAACTGCCCTACCGTTACGCCGCCGCGATCGAAGCACGGGATGTCGACGCGATGGCCGAACTGTTCGTCCCACACGCCCGCTTCGGCGACCACGGAGAGGGTAGCGAGGCGCTGCGTCGGCTGATGTCGGCCAGCGGCGACGCGAGCGTGTTCGCCGTCATCCTTGTCGCCAACCACCTCGTCGAGCTGGAGACCGAGGACCGCGCCCACGGGCAGGTCTGGGCCCAGTGCTTCGCCCAGACCCACGCCGACGGGTTCGTCGAACAGCTCATCAAGTACGAGGACCGCTACGAATGCCACGGCGGGCGTTGGCTTTTCCTGCACCGAAGGCATCGCCTGTATTACGGCGTGAGCCGCCGCACGTCGCCCCTGACACAACCAGCCGCCTCCTGGCCCCAAAATCAGACTGGTGTCGGTGACCTGCCGTTGACCGACCCGGTCTTCACGGCGTGGTGGCAGAGCAAAGGCGAAGGGGAAACGCGGCCGTGAGCGCCGCCCATTGCCTGGCCGAAGGGCTTTCCTTCCCCGAGAGCCCGGTCGTATTCGACGATGGCTCCGTCGTGGTATCGGAGATGGCTGCCGGCAGGATCACCCGCGTCCGCCCGGACGGCGTCACCGAGACGTTCGCCGAGACCGGCGGTGGCCCCAACGGGGTGGCCCGGCTTCCCGACGGTCGGCTGGTGGTCTGCCAGAACGGCGGTTCCACCTTCGGGCTCGGGCCGTGGCCGTACGAGTTTGTCGGCTGTGCAACGCTTTTCCGGCCGATGGGGCCGCCCGACCACCCGGTCGTTCCCGCGCTGCAGCTGGTCGAAGCCGGCGGTCAGGTCAGCACCCTGTTCACCGAATTCGCCACGCGCTCCGGCGGCACGCTGGCGCTGATGCGACCCAGCGACATCTGCGTTGACGGCCATGGCGGCTTTTATGTCACCGATGGCGGAGCCACGCGCAACCGCAGCCGCGGCATGACGGGACTGCTCTACGGCACCGTCGACGGTGGGCTTCGCGAGATCGTCTACCCGCTCGAGATGCCCAACGGGGTGGCCCTGTCCCCGGAAGGGGCACTGCTCTACGTGGCCGAAACCCGCACGCGCCGGGTCTGGGAATTCACGCTCGACAGACCGGGCGTGGTCGGCCGGGCGCGCGGTCTGGCGACGGTGCCCAGCGGCGGCCCGCTGAATGTCGGAGGGGCCGACGGGCTGTGTGTGGACGGGGCCGGGCGGATACTCGTCGCGACCCTGGGGACGGGCGGTGTCACCGTCTTCTCGCCGACCGGCGAACAGTTGGGCGCGATTCCGGCTGACGACCCGATGACGACCAACGTCGCGCTGAGCGCCGATGGCGACACGTTGTTCATGACGCTCGCCTCATCGGGGCGACTGGTCATGGTGAAGAACTGGCGGGAACGCCTCGGCGCTGCCCGGGCGTCGCCGTGAAGCTGGTCCGGCGGCGGCTGCGCTCGCCGTTCGCTCCCGCCGGAAGACCACTGCTGATATCCGGCGCGGTCATCCCAACCCTCGTCGGCGCAGCGGTGATCGCCGCACTGGCCCTGTGGGGTCTCCCGACCAGCACGGCGCTAGCCCAACCACACGTGCTGAAGTTCAATATCGTAGCGGCGCTGTGCTATTGCGCCATCAGCCTGCCCTCCGCGGTGATCTTCGGCTACCAGTGGATGAGCCTGCCGGCTGGCGCGAGCGATGCCACCGCACGGCGCGTCGTCTTGGCCATACCAAGGAGAATGGCAGTCGTCCACGGGACCGTGTGGTCCACGGCCAGCGCGGTTTTCGTGCTCATAAACCTCGGCACACCGTGGCTGGCGGCAACGCTGGGCGTGTCGATGATCCTGGGCGCCATCGTGACAACCGCACTGTCTTACTGGATGTGCAAGATCGCGCTGCGGCCGACGGCGGCCAGGTTGCTCACCGAAGACCCGCCGACACAACCTCAGGGACCAGGCCTTCGGCTGCGTGCCGTGAGCGCCTGGGTGATCGGAACGGGTGCACCGCTCCTGATGGTCATACTGGTTGCCGCCAGCGCCTTGGCCGTCGACTATCCGGCGCACCGCCTCGCGCTCACCGTCCTGGTACTCGGCGGCTGCGCCATGGCCTGCGGCCTAGTGGTCGCAGCATTCACCGGGTCGGCCATAGCCGACCCCATCGATGACGTGACGCGCGGCATGCAACGCGTGCAACGCGGCGAATTCGACGTGTCCGTCGCCGTTTTCGACGCCTCCGAGCTGGGACTGCTGCAGGCCGGCTTCAACACGATGGCGACCGGGTTGCGTGACCGCGAGCGAGTCCGCGACCTGTTCGGCCGCCACGTCGGCCGTGAGGTGGCCCGTCGAGCGGAGCAATTCGCCGGCGCGGGTGACCGGATCGAGTTCGACGGGGTCAACCGCGACGTCGCGGTGTTGTTCGTGGATCTGGTGGGCTCGACACGGCTGGCCATCACAGTGGAGCCCCACGAGTTGCTCGCTACGCTCAACGAGTTTTTCGCGGTAGTGGTGAACGTCGTCGAACAAAACGGGGGTCTTGTCAACAAGTTCGAAGGGGACGCCGCGCTGGCAATTTTCGGCGCTCCCGTCGACGACGTCGATTGCGCCTCGCACGCGCTGGCGACCGCGCGTGAACTCAACAGGTTGCTGAATCCGTCCGGCGCGCCAATCAGGGCCGGCATCGGCGTGTCGGCCGGCATGGCGGTGGCCGGCAACGTCGGTCACCCTGGCCGCTACGAGTACACGGTGATCGGTGACCCGGTGAACGAGGCGGCGCGGCTGACCGAGGTCGCCAAGCTGTCGGGTGGGGTCGCGGCGTCGGCCGCGGCACTGGCCAGGGCCGGTCAGGAGGAGTCGGGGCGGTGGCGGGTCGTCGACTCCAAAGTGCTTCGTGGGCGCGCCAACCCGACCGATATCGCCGTCCCGGTCGATTGACGTGCAGGTGCGTGAGCCAGATCAAACCTTGTGCGACTTCTGCTCTTCCATCTTGTTCAGGAAGCCCTCCAGTCCGATGCCGCCGTGGTCGGCCATGACCTCGTCGTAGTCGTACTCCGGCGGGTTGCCGCCGTTGGGGCGCCACCCGGCATCCGCGGTACAGGATTTGAAGCCGTCCTCGGGGAAGGCATACCAACGCCGTGTGTTGAGTTCGACGATCTTGGCGGCCTCCTCGTCGGGCACGTCGGCGAGCATCTCCTCGGCGCGCGCGCGGCTCTTGGGCCAGAACGAGTCGGAGTGCGGGTAGTCGCATTCCCAGGTGATGTTGTCGATGCCAATCTGGTGGCGCATCGACATGCCGACTTCGTCTTCGATGAAGCATCCGGCGATGTTGCGCCGGAACAATTCCGACGGCGCCACCGTGGGATGGATGTTCTGGTAGAACTTGTGCTTGCGCCAGACGTAGTCCGCGCGCTCGACGAGGTACGGCATCCAGCCGACGCCGCCTTCGGAGAACGCGACTTTGAGGTTCGGGTGCTTGTGGAACACCGGCGAGAAGATGAGCTCGGTCGCCGCGGCCATGGACGTGGTACCCATCAACGTGATCATCACCGCGAAGGGTGCCTCGGGCGCGGTCTGGGGTGGGAATCCGCCACTGCCGAAATGCATCACCGCGGTGAGGTTGGTCTCTTCGAGCGCCGACCATACCGGCTCCCAGTGCGCCGTGTGGTAGCTGGGCAGCTTCAGGTTGGTCGGGTTGTCTGGCAGCCCGATCGCTCGCGCCCCCTTGGCCGCCACCCGCTCGATCTCGGCGACGATCAGGGCCGGGTCCCACAGCGGCGTGATCGCCATCGGGATGAAACGGGCGGGGTCGGTGGCGCACCACTCGTCGAGCGAGAAGTCGTTCCACGCCTGGACGGACAGGTGCGCCAGTTCCTTGTCCTCGCCTTCCAGGAAAACGGTGCCACAGAAGCGCGGAAAGGACGGAAAGCACAGCATGGCGTGCACGCCGTCGATGTCCATGTCCGCCAGCCGGGCCTTCGGATCGTAGCAACCCGGGATCATGTCGGCGTAGCGAATCGGATCGACGCCGAACTCCTCCGGCGACTTGCCGGCGACCGCGTTCAGCCCGATGTTGGGATAGGCCCTGCCCTCGTATACCCACTGCTGAATCGGCGGAGCCCCGTCGCGCGGAAAATCGACGATGCGGGGACCGTCGTCAAGGAACTTCTTCGGCAGCCTGTCCGCCCAGACCTGCGGTGGCTCGATCAGGTGGTCGTCGACGGACAGGAGCTTCATCGAAGGTTGCAGCGGCATTGTGGGAGTCGATTCTCGAAGTCGTGCGATACGGTACAAGTGAACAGATTGTGATTAGTTGACTATAGCGCCGATCGTAGCCGGAGCTCAAACGAACAGGGCGCATCGAGGAGAACCATGACACAACCCGGTACCCCGCAGTCGCGCATCCCGCACGACGATTGGGCCGACCAGGACCTGCTCACCAAAGGTGAGGCGGCCGAACGCCTCGCCGCCGAAATAGCCGAGGTTACCGCCAAACTCGGCGCGTCGGATGACAACGACGAGACCCTGATGCGACGACTCAAAGGGCTCAAGGAGGCCTACAAGCACCTCACCGGGGACCCGCCAGGCTGACCCGGCCCGGTCAGGCCCGCGGCAAGCCCAGCACCCGTTGCGCGACGATGTTGCGCTGGATCTGAGCGGTCCCGCCGTAGATGCTGGCGGCGCGCGACCACACGTAGATGTCCCACTCCAGGCTCTCGGTGAGGAGTGGGCCACTGGCCGAAAGATCCATCATGACGTGGGCGAAGAACTGGTCGGCGCGCGTCATCAGCAACTTGTCCACCGACCCCTCGGGCCCGGGAAGCCTACCGTTTTGGCGCTCCGTGAGAGATCTCAGAACCTTCACCTGGAGCGCCCTCAACTCAACGTACGCCTGCCCGAGTCGGGCCCGCGCCGACGGCGAATCTTCGAGCCAGCCAACGCGAATGTCCTCCTCGAGGCGCCGTAGCTGGGTTTTGAGCCGGCCGATCCAGTTGATGTCGCTGGGACCACGCTCATAGGCAAGCAGCTGGTTGGCGATGGACCAGCCTTCCCCCCGCTTACCGAGCAGGTTGCTCGCGGGTACATCGACGTTGTCGAAGGCGATCTCCGTGAATTCGCGGTTCCGGGCGGCGTTGACGATGGGCCGCACCTCGATGCCGGCGGTCGACATCGGCACCAGCAACACGGAGATGCCGCGGTGCTTCGGCGCGTCCGGCTCGGTGCGGCACAGCAGAAAGCACCAGTCGGCGACCGCACCGAAGCTGGTCCAGATCTTCCTGCCGTTGACGCGGAACGTCTGGCGACCGTCCGAGTCCATCAATTCGGCGCGGGTCCTCAGTCCGGCAAGATCGGACCCCGCCTCCGGTTCGGAGAACCCTTGACACCAGCGCACGCGGCCGGATAACAGCCCAGGCAGCAGCGTGTCGCGTTGCTCCTCGGTACCAAACAGGCGCAACGCGTTGCTGAGGTGACCCACGCCCTCGATTGGCGCGGCGCCGGCACGCCCGAGCTCATCGTTGAGGATCGCCTCGTAGACCGGCGCCTTACCGTGGCCCCCATACTCCACGGGGAAGGACAACCCTATGTATCCGGCCTCGTAAAGGGTCTGATGCCAGGCGTTTTGCGCGTCCGCACGGGCGGCCGGGTCGTCGGGGATCGCGGCGTCAGGCGCGTGACTGGACAGCCACTGCCTGAGCTCGGCGCGGAACTCCGCTTCTGGCACGCTGTCGTCGAAATCCATGGCTAAGCAAGATCCGGGTTCGCCAGCCGCAGCGCGGCGATGGCCTCATAGTGAACCGCCTCGTCGCCGAACAACCGCCGGTCCAACAGTGTCCGCCGGAGGCGCAGATGCGAAACGTGCTCCCAGGTGATCGCGATACCGCCGAAGACCTGAACGGTCGTCTCCACCACCTCCCGGCCCGCGGCCGAGGCGTATGCCTTCGCCGTCATCGCCGCCAGGCGCGCCTCTTCTACTGACAGGTGGTCGATCGCCCACGCCGCATGCCAGAGGCAACTCCGGGCGCCTTCCACCTGCACGAGTGCATCGGCGAGGAGATGGGCCACGGCTTGGAATGACCCGATCTTCGCCCCGAATTGAGCACGCTCACCCGCATAGCGCACCGCGTCGTCCAAGGCGCCCTGCATGACACCAACCAGGTCGGCCGCGAACGCGGTCATCGCCAGCGACTCCACCCGCTGCCACCGTTCGTCGCTGATCGGATTTCCCGTCGGTTCAGCATTATCTCCCAGATTGGTTGTGGTACAACGGATGACGCGAGTGAGGTCCAGCGCATCGGTCTTTGTGCCGTCCAGCGGGGCGCATACGAGTCGGCGGTGGCCGTCGGCGCGTAGTGCACACAGTCCGTGGGTCGCGCCGGCGGCGTCGAAGGCCACGCCCGGCCAGTTCGCAGCGCAGAATCCCGCCAGGTCTGCGCGCAACACCGGCGCCACCCGCAGGTCGCCTTCAGCGATGCGCTCGAGTTCCTTGTCGGCACCGGCGGCGTCGAGCAGCTCGCCGGCAAGCACCGCCTGGCCCACCACCGGAACGGCGCTAAGGGTCCTTGCGAGTTGTTCGATGACGATTGCGGTTTCGACGCCGCTGGCGGCAAGTCCACACAGGCCGGGCGAACGCAACGTCGGCACGCCGAGGTCCACGAGCCGCTGCCATTGGGCGTCGAGCGCCTCACCTGTCGCGATGTCGTCCGGGTTGGTGACGCCGATGCTCTCCCCCAGCTGAGCCGCGGTCTCCTGCAGCAACTGCTGCTCGTCGGTGAAGGCGATTTCCATGGTCAGCGCAGCGTCATCTCCACGCTGGTATACCCGCGTACGGTCGCGGTGAGTACCCGCTCGCGCGCCCCGATGGCATACTCCGGGAACTTGTCGGCGATGTATTCGAACACCAGCTGAGCCTCTCGGCGCGCCAACCACTGCCCGAGACAAATATGAATTCCCCATCCGAAGTACACGTCGGTGCCGCGCGGCCTTCCGATGATGAAGCGGTCGGGATCGTCGTAGCGCCGTTCGTCCCGGTTGGCGCTGCCAAGCAGCAGCAGCACCCAGTCACCGGCCTGCATCGTGACGCCGTGACGCTCGATGGGCCGGGTCAAGGTGCGCGCCACCCAGTGGCTCGGGGTGTCGTAGCGAAGCGCCTCGTTGACCGCGGCGGGAATGACACTGCGGTCCTTGACGATTCGATGCCACTGTTCAGGATGTTCCGCGAGCGCGACCAGGCCGTTGGAGATCAGCTTCTGGGTGGTTTCTGAGCCGGCGGCCGATAGGAGATTGCAGAACATCAGCACCTCGTGTGCGGTCAGCGATCGGTCACCGCCGGCTTCGGGATCGTCGAACCTGGCTTGCAGCACGATGCTGATCAAGTCGTCACCCGGGTCGGTGCGGCGCCGCTCGATCAGGTCACCGATGTACTGGCTGATCAGCCGGTTGGCCTCGATGGCTTTGGCCGGCATGGTCACCTCGCCTTCCTCACGAGTGAGGAACGCCTCCCACCAGACCCGGAGCTGCGCCCGGTCACCGGCTGGCACACCGAGGAGATCACCGATTACGTCCGTGGGAACGGTGAACGCGAAGGCCTCCATCGCGTCGACGGTGGTACCCGGTCGCAGCCGGCCCAGGTGGGTGCTGACCACCTCCCGCAGGGCAGACTCCATGGCGGCGACCGCTTTTGGCGTGAAGAACCCTTTGAGGACGCCGCGAATGCGATCGTGGCGGGGTGGGTCCATCGAGATCACCGAGTATTTGCGGCCATCGTTGTCCGGGTTCTCCGGCGCCGGCCCGCGCTTGGACGAAAACGTCTCCCAGTCCCGCAAAGCCTGCGAAACGTCGTCGAACCTGGACAGGACCCACCAGCGGTTCTCGGGATCCCGGTAGACCGGCGCCTCGTCCCGCAATCTCCGGTAGACCGGGTACGGGTCGTCGAATATCGCCTTCGAGAACGGCGAATACATCAACTCGCTGGTCGCTGGCACAGCCATGACTCTATCATCGTAATGAACAATCGGACGTTGAGTGACTAGTTGCTCAGTTCGGCGGTGTGCGTTCGATCAGCTCGATCCAGTTGCCGTCGGGGTCGGTCGCCATCATTCCCCGGTTGCCGCCCTCGAATGTGACCGTCCGCTCCGGTCGGGCCTGGCCACCGAAGCGCGCGATTCTGGCGATGGATGCGGCCGGGTCGTCGACAAGGAACGACAGATGCGTGAAGCCAACCGCGTTCATCCGGCGGGGCCCGCCACTTCCGTGAACGCCCGGTGCCGGATAGCCGAGCAACTCGAGCCGAAATCCATCGCGCTGCAAGTACACAAGGTCCAGCACCAGCCCCGGCACACCGAGCAGCTGTGCCGTGTCCGGCCCATCGACTCGCAGCCGTCCGCATTCGTCGAAGCCAAGTGCTAGGCAATAGAATTCGACGGACTTTTCGAGGTCACTGACGCAGAGGCCGATATGGGTGAGGCGGAGGCCGGCGCTCATAGCGTGTTGTCGCCGAGCTCGTCGAGCAGATCGTTGTGCTCGCCGAGAAGGGGCGGCCGTGACGGTCCGTTGGTTGGGCTGGCGCTGAAGACGTACGGCGTCCCTGGATATCGGAAGCTTCCCCCGAGTTCTGGGTGGGATACCGGCACCTGAAATCCGCGGGCGGCGATGTGTTCGTCCTCGAAGGCCTCGTCGGGGGACAGCACCGCTCCCGCGGGGAATCCGCGTCGCTGGCTTTCCAGGAAGTACTCGTTGGCCGGCATGCGGGAAGCGATCAAGGTGATCGCATCGCGGGCCGCCGTCAGTATCGCGGTCGTCTCGTCGTCGGCGCCGATCATCGCGATGTCGACCGGCTCGTCGCGAGACGCGGCCATCTCCAAGAACACCGCCTCCGGGAGCTCGTCGATGAGGCCGAGGTCGGCGAGCCAGGTCAACAGGTTCGCGAATTCGGGCGGTTTGCGCGGCAGGACGCCGGTGGTGGCGTAGGCGCCGTCCGAGCATCGGACCTGCGTCGGTTGGCTAGGCGTGAAGTATGCGTGGCGGCCGGTCTGGCGGACACATGTCTCGTTGTTGACCAGCCAGTGGTAGGTGGTCTGCTCGCAACTGACGTTGCAGGCCGCGTTGACGCTGACGTCGACGAGCTGACCCTGGCCGGTCCGGTCGCGGTGCGCAAGGGCGACCAGCGCGCCGATCGCGCAATACAGGCCGGCGATGTTGGCCGACTGGTCGCCGGCGCCGCGTATCGGCGGCAGGGAGTGGTCGTCGTAGCCGCAGTTCCAGACCGGGCCGCCGCCGGCGAGCATGGTGAGGTCGGTGACCGGTTGGTCGGCCCGCATGCTGTCGAGCCCGAAGGGGGTGACCGCCACCCAGATCAGGGACGGGTGCCGTACGTCGCCGATGGGGCCGGCGTCGGAGATCACGATGTCGGCGCCGGTGATCAGCCGCCCCAGGGCGCTGACGCCCTGCGCGGTGTCCAGATCGACCGTCACGGAGCGCTTGCCCACGTTGCCGCTCCACCAGCGCAGGCTGGTGTCCGGCCCAATGTTGCCGTGCGCGAACGGCGGTCGCGACCGATGCGAGGATCCGGCGGGGGGTTCGACGACGACGACCTCGGCGCCGAGTTCGGCGAGCAGCCTTCCCCCGACGGGGGTGAACTGGCCACTGATCTCGACGACGCGGAGCCCGCTCAGCGCGTTCAGATCACACCCTGCTTCGTCAATTCGTCCAACTCCTGATCGCTGTGCCCGAGCAGCCCGCCCAGCACGTCCCGGTTGTGTTCGCCCAGACACGGGGCGGCCCGGGAAATGTTCCAGGGCGAGGCCGACATGCGCAGCGGAAGGCCTTCCACGCGCACCGTCCCGATCTCGGGGTGCGCCACGGTTGGGAAGAGTCCCCACTCGACGAGGTCGGGGTCTCCGTCGATCCGTTCCCGGGGGGATTTGACGACGCTCGCCGGAACTCCGGACGCGCTGAGTTCGCTTGACAGCGTGGACGCTTCGCGGTTCCGGGTGCACGCGCTGACGAGTTCGTCGAGTGCGTCGGCGCCGAGCAACCGCTGCTCCAGTGTGGCGAACCGGTCGTCCGTCAGTCGGGGTTCGTCGAGGACTTTGGACAGCAGCGCGACGTCCCGTTCGTCGCGGCAGGCGATGGCTATCCACCGGTCCTCGCCCAGGCACGGGTAGATGCCGTGCGGAGCCATCTCGCCGAAGTCGGCGTGGTTACCGTCCGGGAGCCCCGGCCGGCGGGCGGGCCGCCCGTTGACGGTCCAATCCAGCACTTCGGTGGGCAGCATCGCGATCCCGGCCGGCACCGTGGCCAAATCGATGTGCTGGCCCTCGCCGGTGCGTTCGCGCTGATGTAGGGCCGCCAGTATCGCCACGGTCATGTAGTAGGCGGCGATGTGGTCCATGTAGGAGTAACCCCATCCCGCCGGCTCGTGGTCAGGCAGCCCGGCGGTGAAGGTCAACCCGCTCAGCGCCTGAACGATCGGACCCCAGGTCTTGAAGTCTCGGTACGGCCCGGTGTGGCCGAAGCCGCAGTTGGAGACATAGATGATGTCCGATTTGATCCGGCGCAGCTCGTCGTAGCCAAAACCCATCCTGCCCAGCACGCCGGCCGCGAAATTCTCGCAGACGATGTCGGAGACGGCGATCAGTTCCCGCAACAGCTCCTTGCCGGCCGCGAGACGCAGATTGATGGTCACCCCGAGCTTGCCAACGTTGTGGTTGTTGAAGCCGGCGCCCAGATTCACGCCCCGACGCTCGTCGACGAACGGACCCACGCCACGCAGCGCGTCCCACATCCCGCGCGTTGCGGGGTCCTCGACGCGAATGACCTCGGCGCCGAACGCCGCGAGGATTTTCGTCGCCCCGGCGCCGGCCAGTTGACCGCCCAGGTCGCACACGCGAAGGTGGGACAAACCAGCGGTCACCATGCAACAATAGAACATAATTTGTTCTGCTGCCAACGCGATCGGATGGTCTTGTATGGAACGGGCCTGCTCGCAGATTAACAATTAATGTTCTATTGTTCAGTCTTATGGTGACGATCACAGCCGCCCGGTTCGACGAACCGGCGTTCTACCTCGGCGACCCGAACGCCACGTTCGCGCAGCTGCGCAATCACGACCCCGTGCATTGGTACGACGAGGGAAAATTCTGGGTCATTACCAAATACGAAGATATCAAGGGTATCTCGGCTCGACCCGAGAAGTTCAAGTCGGAGCGCATCGGGATCATGATGGATCTGATCGCGCACCGGGAGGGCCGCGACCCTCAGGGGTACGGGAACCGCGGCATCATGTTCATGGATCCGCCGGTGCACCGGGTGCACCGCAAGGCTGTCGGCGTGCGGTTCACACCGGCCGCGGTCGCCAAGATGGAGGCCCGGGTGCGCCAGGTGGTCAACGACGTGCTTGACGACCTCCCGAACGGTGAATTCGACTGGATCCAACGGGTCGCCGAGCCCATCCCCGTGTATGTGTTCGCGTACCTGCTGGGAGTGCCCGAAGAAGACTGGCCCAAGGTGGCGGGATGGGCGACCACGATCGCCAACGTCGGTGGCGGGGCCGCGAGCGATGAAGACTACGCGTTCATCTTCGAACACATCGGGCCCTACCTGATGGGCCTCGTCGCCGAACGCAAGGAGCGTCCTCAAGACGATCTGCTCACGATGCTCTCCCAGGTGACCGTTGACGGAGAACCCTTCAACGACATGCAGGTGATGATCTACGCGCTCACCTTGCTCGCCGCCGGCAGTGAGACGACGCAGAGTCTGATCGCTGGAATCGCCGACTGTCTCGACACTCACCCCGACCAATCGGCGGCGTTGTTCGCCGATCCAGGCCTCAGCGGCAACGCCGTCGAGGAGGTGCTGCGTTACTGGACGCCGGTGATGAGCATGGCCCGGCAGGCGGCCCGCGACGTTCGTTTGCGCGGTGCCGACGTCAAGGAAGGCGACGGGGTGCTGCTGGCCTATGCGTCCGCGAACCGCGACCAGGAGCACTGGGGCCCGACCGCCGAACAGTTCGACATCCACCGCCAGGACGCCGCCAATCACCTCGGCTTCGGAGTCGGCGAGCACTTCTGCATGGGTGCCGCCCTGGCTCGACGCGAAGCTCGTCTGCTGCTGGAGGAAGTAGCGCGGCGCGCCAAGGGGATTCACGTGATCGGCGACCGAGTGCCCCGCGTGTCGACATTGGTGCACACGCACGACCACCTGCCTGTCACGCTGGACTATCGCTGACATGGCAGCGAGGCCAGCTTGCCGCGCGCGTCAACCATCGTCTTGCCGGTAAGGATGCGCATGAACAATCCGATGGCGGGCGTACGCGTCCTCGAGGTTGCCCAGTGGACCTTCGTGCCGGCCGCCGGCGCGGTGCTGGCGGACTGGGGCGCTGACGTACTGAAGATCGAACATCCGCGCACCGGCGACGCCCAGCGGGGCCTACGTCAGCTCGGCAACGTACAGATCTCCGGCGATCGCAACCCCGTCATGGAGCATGCAAACCGCGGCAAACGATCTGTCGCCCTGGATATTTCGACACCGACCGGCCATGAATTGCTGATGGACATTGCCCGCACGAGCGACGTGTTCCTGACGAACTTCTTGCCCGACGCCCGCGCCAAACTGCGGATCGACGTCGATGACTTGCGGACGGCGAATCCCGACATCGTCTATGTGCGGGGCAGCGCATACGGAACGCTTGGCGACGAGGCAGGCATCGGTGGCTACGACATGACGGGCTTCTGGAGCCGAGGCGGTAGCGCGGCAAGCGTCACTCCGCCCGATATGGCTGGCGTAGTCGCACAACCCGGCCCGGCGTACGGAGATTCTCTGGGCGGCATGACAATTGCCGGCGGAATCGCCGCGGCGCTGTTCGCTCGTGAACGAACCGGTGAGGCCAAGGTGGTGGATGTGTCGCTCCTCGGAGTGGGGGTGTGGGCGATGGGGGTGGCCGTCAATGCCGCGCTGATCTCCGGGCAGCCGTGGCAGGCAAACCCCGCCGGCGCCAACGTCGCCCCGCACAATCCGCTGGTGGGCTTCTACCGCACCTGCGACGGGCGCTATATGGGATTGTCGATGATGCAAGGTTTCCGCTATTGGGCAGACTTCTGTGCGCGGGTCGGACTCCCCGAGCTTGCCACCGACGAACGCTTTGCCAGCCATGAGCTGCTAACCCGCAACGCGGCGCAGGCGACTGTGATCCTGCGCGAGGCGCTCGGAAGCAAAACCCTCGAGCACTGGCGCAAAGCGCTGGCCGGTTTCGAAGGGCAGTGGGCGCCCGTACAAAACACGATGGATGTCGTGGCTGACGAGCAGGTGAGGGCAAACGGCGTCATCGCGCCCATCCAAGGCAGCGGCGGTGCCCTCGAGTTAGTCTCGAGCCCCGTGCTTTTCGATCAGACACCGTTTGCCCTCGGCCCGACACCGGAGTTCGCCGAACATACCGAGGCGCTGTTACTCGAACTGGGCAAGGGCTGGGACGACATCGTCGCCCTCAAGGACAACGGAACCATCGCGTGACCATAACGACCTTCATGACCTGACGGCGAAAGAGCCAACAACGGAGGAAGCACATGAACCGAGTCAGCGGCAAAGTCGCGGTCGTCACGGGCGCAGCGCGCGGACAAGGACGCAGTCACGCAGTCCATCTAGCCGACGAGGGTGCCGACATCATCGCCGTTGACATCTGCGACGACATCGCGACCAACGACTACCCGATGGCACGCAAGAGCGACCTCGACGAGACGGCGAAGCTGGTGGAGAAGGCAGGCCGGCGGGTGGTCACCGCGGTGGCCGATGTGCGGGATCGAGCGGCCCTGAAGAAAGCGATCGACGACGGCGTTGCCCAACTGGGCGGGCTGCACGTCGTCGTCGCCAACGCCGGCATCTGTCCGCACGGAGAGCACAAAGGGTATCCGGCGTTCCGCGACGTGCTCGACGTGAACTTTCTCGGCGTTGTCAACACCGTCAACGCCGCGTTCGACCATCTGGACACCGGTGCGTCGATCATCGCCACCGGCTCGATCGCCGGACTGGTCTCCCAACACGATATGTTCAACGGTGGCGGCAACTCGGGCCCCGGTGGGCTCGGCTACGGTCTCGCCAAGAAGTTCGTCCGCGATTGGGTCAAATCGATGGCGATGACGCTGGCGGCGCGCGAGATACGCGTCAACGCCGTGCACCCGACGAACGTCAACACCGCGATGATGAACAACCCGATGATGTACAAGACGTTTCGGCCCGACCTGGAGGCTCCGACACACGACGATGCCTTTGTGGTCTACCCGATGCTCCAGGCGATGCCGGTGCCCTGGGTGCAGCCCGAGGACATCTCGCACGCAGTGGTCTACCTCGCCTCCGACGAATCGCGTTACGTTACTGGACTGCAGATGTTCATCGACGGCGGTGCCGCGCTGAAAATGGGTTTCTGACCCTCCCGACGACATGACACCCGATGAGGCGGTACGAAGCTGGCTCGAGAGTCACCTCGGGCCCGTACGAACCTTCGAGCGCCAACCACGTTGGCGCCCAGCCTGGTTCGCCGACGTCGAACGCGAAAGCACAATTGTGCCGCTGTATGTGCGCGGCGACCGCGAGGGCATGGAGTTCTCGTTGTCCACCTACCGCGAAGCGGACGTCCTTGAAGCCCTGAAAAACCAAGGAATCCCGGTTCCACACATCTACGGTCGGATTGACGCACCACCGGCCATCGTGATGGATCGCCTGCCCGGCGCCACCAATCTGTCAACCTCGCCGAGCGCAACAGAGCGCAACTCGGTCATCGACGAATATATGGAAATCCTTGCGCGGATCCATCGGCTGGATCCAGGTGAATTCTCCGCCGTCGGACTTAAGTTGCCCAAAGACCCTCAGCAGCAGGCGTTGTCGAGCTTCGAAGAGTCCGTCAAGCGGTACCGGTCCACCAAAAAGCGACCCGAGCCGTTCCTGGAGTTCGGCATCGGCTGGATCCGCCGCCACGTTCCCGCGCATCGGTTCGACCCTCGCTTCGTACTGGGCGATCCCGGACAGTTCATGTTCGCCGATGGTCGCGTGACCGGACTGCTCGACGTCGAACTGGCCTACCTCGGCGACACCGCCCACGACCTGGCAGGACTGCGCCTGCGCGACATCTCCGAGCCCTTCGGCGACCTAGAACGCGCGTTTCGGCGCTATGAGGAGGTCTCCGGCGCAGAACTTGACCTGCCGGTGGTCGAGTTCCACACCGCGCAGTTCTCGCTCACCACGCCTCTCTCGTTAGTCATGATCCTGCACAACCCCTTTCCGATGAGCGACTTGCTGCAGTATGTGGAGTGGTTCCAGCAATGCTCGCTCAACGCAGTCGAAGCAATGGCCGCGGTCGAGGGCGTCGCCCTCGACGATTACCTGCTCCCACGGACTGCAGATGTCCGCCAGGGCGGCCTCGTCGACGCGTTGGCGCCCATCATCGAGGAGCTACCCGCAGAGACCGAGATTGAGCGCTTCCGCCGGCATCAAACCGCGCAAACCGCGCGCTACGTTGCCGACCTCTGCCGACACGGTCCCGCCATCGAGGCCGAAAACCTTGATGATATCGAGCGTCTGCTCGGTTACCGATGCGCCGACTGGCGGGCGGGCGATGAGGCTCTGGAGGCATTCGTGCTGGGCGCGCCCGAAGACATGGACGCCGAACTGATTCGACTGTTTCACCGCCGCATCATGCGGCAAATGCGTTTGCTGGAACCAGTTCTCAATCGCGGTGGGGGCGTGCAGCCGCTGATACCCCTGGCGCAGTTGCTCGGCCGCTGACACCGCACAACCCGCTCATCGGCTTCCACCGCACCAACCACACAGGCTCCTGGACGGTCCAAATGCGTTCGCCGCACGCCGTGACGCTCATCGTGGAACTCGGTCGCGACTAGCGTAGAACGCCGAGCTTCCGATGCGATGCACCGGCGCCTCCGCGCGCATCCGGTCATACAGCGGATAAAGATCCTGAAGCGCGTCGACGCCGAAGAACCGGACGGGATTGTCGAGGGCCATCATTGATCCACCTCGCTACAAGATTGAGACCCGACCCACTGCGCCCGCGCCGCAGCCATGCCGACAATCACCGGCCCAGCACGGCCACGACGCAGGACCCGCCACCGCCCATCGCCTGCGCCAGTCCGACGCGAGGATCGGCAACCTGGCGCGAATCCGCTTCTCCGCGAAGCTGACTCACTACCTCGGCGACCTGGGCAAGTCCGGTCGCACCGAAAGCGTGGCCGCGAGCAAGGCAGCCGCCGTCGGTGTTGGTCGGCAGCCTACCTTTGGATCCCAGGCCGCCTGTCTGGGCAAGCTCGGCCACCTCCTGCGCCTCGACGAGGCCGAGCGCGGTCAGTGCGGTGACCTCCTCGCTGGCGCACATGTCATGCAGGGAGATGACTCCGACTTCATGAGGCGTCACCTGTGCCGCCTCGAACGCGCGCCGAGCGGTCAGCGTGATCTGTGACGGCGGGCCGACACACGGACCAGCCAGCGGCCAGCCCGGGTCTGCGGGCCAGCTGGTCTGCTCGATGGCGTTGATCGCCACGGACCGAGGGCGCTGCGCGGAGGTCACAACGATCGCCGCGCCGCCGTCAACGGACGCGTGGCACATCATCTTGGTGAGCGGCTCGGCGACCATGCGGGTCGCCATGACATGCGCAACCGTCACGTCGTCGTCGTTGCGCCGCGCCGCCAGCGGATTGCACCGCGCCTGGTTGTACGATTTGGCCGCTACCGCTCCGAAAACGTCCGGTCCACAACCGGTCTCATACAGCCACCGATTGGCCTCGATCGCGTAGTGGATCTGCGGGGGAAAGCGGTCCCAGAAGTCGACCGCCGCCGGCACGACGCCGCCGGGTTCCAGCGCCGTGGTCTTCTCGTAGCCGATCGCTAGCGCGGTGTTGCAGCGACCGGAGGCCACCGCCCACACGGCGTGCCGCAGGGCGACCATGCCGCCCGCCGAGGCGCTCTCGATGGCGGTCACCGGAATCCCGGTGCGGCCCAGGCGAAGTGCCACCTTGAGACCGGTCTGGGGCGGTGCCATCGAGGAAGACGTAAACACCTCGCCCACAGCGTCATAGCCGATGCCCGCGTCGGCGAGTGCCGCCTCGGCGGCCTGGAAGCCGAGCGTCGCCAGCGCGGTGTCGGCGTGTTTACCGAACGGTGTGACGCCGATGCCGGCGACGTGCGTCCCTGTCATTCGGATTGCGCCTTGAACAGAACGATGATGTTGTCCTCCCACGTCTTTTCGACGATTCGGCCGACGGTGCCGGGCGCCGGGCGACGCCCGGATACCAACACTTGCAACCGCCCGTCGGAGGTGTCGACCCAGGCGACGCTGTAGCCGTCCTGACCGTACCCGGGGATCGGCGACTTCCCGGGAACGAAGGTCGATGCCCACACGGTCGCGGGACGATCAGCGGACATTGGTCATGCCTCCTTCGTGTGCGTTGGCGCTGCCCAGGGCCGGCGGCGGCATGAGCGGGACCGGTCCCTGACCGGCGAATCGCCATGGCAACCCCACTAGTCGGGCCGTACCGATGTCCGGGTCTGGGTGCGCGATTTCGGGGAAGAATCCGCGAATCACCAGATGCGGATCCGAAACCAGGTCCTCGGCCCGTTGCACCGCCGCGGCGCGCAAACCCGACACGCTCAGGCGCGCGGAAACATCGTCGGCCGACGCGGCGGCGACCAGGCCCGCCAGCTTCTCGACCAACGTTGGACGCCGCGAATCATCAGGTACTGCAAGTATTTCTGCCAGGCGTTTCCACTCATCGGGCTCCGCTATTTCAATGGCGACCCAGCGGCCGTCGGCGGCGCGATGGATGCGGCGATGCCCGGAGTCGCGGATTACCGCACTGCCGGGAACGGAGGCCGCCGCGACGAACTCGGCCACGGTCGACGCGACGACCTCGGCCATGGAGAGATCGATGACGGCGCCGGTGTCACGAGCGGGCCCGACCGCCCACGCGGCGATTACCACGGCGGCCACCACCGAGGACAGCGGGTCGGCTATCACGGTGCCGAGCCGCGCCGGTGATCCATCCGGTCCAACGGTCAGTCCGGCCAGTCCGCCATAAGACTGAACATTGTTGGCGTATACGCGATATCCGGCCATGGGCCCTTCCGATCCGAAGCCGGAGACCCGGACGGCGAGCTTTCCCGAGTCGGCAACCTCGGCCGGATCCACCTGCAGTCTGGCGAGTCGCGCGCTGCCTACGTTCTCGATGAGGACGTCGGCGTCGGACAGCGCCGCGGCGACGTCGTCCACGGCGCGGGCCGGGTCGATCAACTGGCTCTGCTTGGAATGGTTGGCCACGGCGAAATATGCGCCGCGTTCGACACCGGGCCTACCCTCAGCGAACGGTCCCGTACGCCGATAGATGTCGAGGCGCTCAGGGTCTTCGAGTCGCAACACCCGCGCGCCGATCGCGCCGAGCAGCGCCCCGATGATCGGCCCGGCCAGGACGTGGGTCAGTTCGGCGACCCGCAGGTCGCTCAGGCGGCCCGTGCGACGGCGATCCGACCCTCGCCCGACGTGGGTGATCCACGGCGAGTCGAGTACGGACAATTCCACACCGCCGAGCTGCGTCGTCGACACAGCGCCACGGAAGGCAAACTGCGGTGACCTCAGAATCTCTTGCGCCGTATTCACCGGTGTCGACGGCACGCCGTTGGCTTGTAGCGTTGCCGCGCACTCTTCCTTGTCGTGCGTTGCCGCCCATGCTGTTACGTGTCGGTTGATCAGATCGGCGTGGTCGATGCGGGCCTGGCGTTCGTCGAGACCGGCGGCCCAGCCCGGATATCCCAGCGCCGCAAGCAGACCCCGCCACTGGTGATTTTCAACCGCGGTGATGCGGACCAGCCCGTCGCGGCATCCGAACAGTCCCGACGGCGCGAGATAGCGCCCGCTGCCGGCCCTTCCGGGGCACCCGTACAGGACGTGTGCGCATTCCGGGAGTGCCGCGGTGAACGCGACCGCCTCCTGCACCGACACGTCGACGAGCACCGAGCCGTGGCTCTCGTTGCGCCGATCGAGGCCATGCAATGCCGCCAGGGCCGTGACCGCGCCCGCCGCCTTCAGCGCGACGTAGCCCGGCGCCGGTATGGGTGCTCCGTCGGATCCCTCGATGGTGGCGAGCAAACCACCGGCCGCCTGGGCGACAAGCTCGCCACCGGGCTCCGACGACCGCGGCCCGTCGAGGCCGAACGGGCTGACCATGACGACGACCGCATTCCCCGTGGCCGGTGGCGTGACGGCACGGCCGTGATCGACGATCACGATGTCGTGTTCATCGAACATTGCCGAGATGTCGGTCGGTTGATCAACGATCCGCTTGCCGCGATCGAGAGTGAGGTCCACGGCCGCAACAGGTCCGGCCGTGGTCCCGATCACGGGTCCCGCACGATGTGGTGCGCCGGCACCAATCACTTTCGTCGCCTCGGCACCGAGGCTCGACAGCAGCGCCGCGGCGGCCGAACCCGCGATCCCGTCGCCAAGTTGGAGCACCCGCACACCCGATAGGAAACCCGTGTCGCCCCTTCGGTTCACGTCACATCTCCCGCGGTTTCGGTCGCCGGATAGCGCGCGGTCAGCCACCGCGTGGCCACGTCTCGGTGATAGGCGCGGGCCCCCAGGTTCGCCGCCGCGCTCGCAGCGCGCCGCAGGTAGATGTGCGCGTCGTGTTCCCAGGTGTAGGCGATGCCACCGAATACCTGGGTGGCGCCCTCCGGCACGGCCCGTAGCGCGTCGATGCCCCAGTAGACGGCGAGTGAGACCAACGCCGCGGCATCGGGATGCTCGTGCTGGCACGCGTCGGCGGCCCGGTTCACGAGCGCACGCCCGACCTCGATCGCGCACCGCTGGTCGACCAGGCGGTGTTTGATCGCCTGAAAGGCGCCGATCGGGCGGCCGAAGGCGACGCGCAGCTTCGCGTACTCGGTTGCGGCGTCATTGGCGGCCGATGCGATGCCGACCAGTTCGGCCACCTGAGCAAGCGAACTCCGCAGACCCGCCTGACGGTGCCGACGTCCGGCGCACTCGCCCGACTCGAAGGCGTCAATATGAGTTTCGTGCAACGTAATTCGCGCCGCAGGATTATGGTCGAGGGGGGTCACCGGTTCGCAGAGCACGCCCGGCGCGGTGGGTTCGACCGCACCCAGAATCGTGGCCTCACCCGTGCCCGCGCAGACCAGCAGCCTCGTCGCGACCGCGCCGTACGGCACGAGCGGCCATACCCCCGAGACGCCCGCCCCGGTGTGCTCACCGCGCTCGAGCAACAACAGACTGACGCCGTCGGCGCAGCGGTCCTCGCACCACCCTGCCGCCGCCGCCCCGGCGAGCGGGACGGGTGCCGACGCGGCGCCGGCGGCCTCGGCCAGCACGCAGAGTTCGCGAAGGCCACCCCCGCCCCCGCCGCCGGCCTCGCTGACCAGGACGTCGGCCCATCCCGCATCGGTGATGGTCTGCCACAGCTTCGGGTCGAACACCGCACCCGGGCCGTCGAGCAGAGCGCGAAACGCCTGCGACGACCATGCCCTTCGGAGGATGTCGTCAGCCGACGCGCGCAGCCGGGCGAGTTCCTTTGCGCTTGCTGCGATGTCGCTCAACGATGACAGGCCGTCATGGGTCACGGGGCAACCCCAGCAGCTTCTCGGCGATGACGTTGCGCTGAACCTCCGACGTTCCCGCGCCGAATGTCGCGGCCCGCATCAGCAGGTAGCTCTGTGCGACGTTGCCGTTCTTGGCCGCCCCCACCGAGCCGCGTTCCAGGGTTCCGCCCGGTCCGGCGAGGTCGAGCCCGAAGTTGGCCATCGCCTGGTCGACCTCCGAGGTCAAGAGCTTGGCCACCGACGCTTCGGGTCCGGGACTTTCACCACGGACGCCGGCGGCCGTTGCCTGTGCCGCAATTTGACGCAATGCCTCAACTCGTGCGGCGAAACCGACGATCCGATCGGACACGTAGGCGTCGTCGCCGCGGCCGTGGTGCCCCAGCGCCCCGTGCTCCTGCGCCATTCTGACCAGGATCGCCAACCGCCGTTCGATGCGGTGGGTGCGGCTCTGTCCGACGCGCTCGTAGCCGAGCGTGGATTTGGCCACCTGCCAACCGCCGTGCAGTGGGCCAAGCACGTTGGCGAGCGGAACCCGCGCCGAATCGAAGAACACCTCGCTGAACTCGGCCTGTCCGGTGATCTGGCGGATCGGGCGGACTTCGATCCCGCTCGTGGCTAAAGGCACAAGGATGTAACTGATCCCGCGGTGCTTGTCCGCTGTCGGATCGGTACGAGCCAGGATGTAGATCCAGTCGGCGTACTGCGCCTTGGAGGTCCAGATTTTCTGGCCGTTGATGATCAACTCGTCGTCGCACAGTTCGGCCCTGGTCCTCAGGGCGGCGAGATCGCTTCCGGCGTCGGGCTCGCTGAAGCCCTGACACCAGACTTCTTCGCCCGACAGGATTTTGGGCAGATAGCGGTGGCGTTGCTCGTCGGTACCCCATTGAATGATGGTGGGGCCGAGCTGATTGACCGCGCTGCGGTTGATGGGCTCGGGGGCGTGTGCGGCGGCCATCTCGGCGTTGAAGATGAGTTGCTGCACCGGGGTGGCGCCCCGACCGCCGAACTGCACGGGCCAGGAGATCGCCGCCAGGCCGGCGTCGTGAAGCCGACGCTGCCACAGCCGCATTCGGTGCAGCCGGTCGGCCTCGGAGGGTCCGGAGCCACGGACGTCGGCCGTCAGTGCCGACGCCAGGAAGGCGCGAACCTCGTCGCGGAAGTGCCGATCGGCATCGGTGAGGACGACCCCGTAATCCGGTTCGGTCACGCCCCACCACGAAGGATCGACGCCATCCGTAGCTTCATGTCGCCGTAAGTGATTGCGGTGGCGCCAGCTTTCGGTGCACGGCCGGCATCCACCTTCGGCGCCGACAGATCGAGGCCGGCGATTCTTCCCCGCAGGGCCGCCACGGTGCAGTTTTCCCTGCCCCGTCGCTCGACGCCGGTGTAGCCGAAGGCGCGAGCCGCATTACGCCAGGTGATGGCCTCGACCTCGTCGGGTGTGCAGCCCTCCAACTGGGCGGCGAGCTGCTCGGGCGCGTCCGGCCAGCTGCTGTCCGAATGCGGGTAGTCCATCTCCCAGCAGATGGTCTCCACTCCGATACGATCGCGCATCTCGATGCCGACCCGGTCGCGGATGAAGCACGACATGAAGTTGCGGCGATAGACGTCGCTGGGGCTCAGCCCATCACCCAGATCGTCCCCCGTCCAGGCCCGCTGGCGCGAGTAGATGTCCTCGAATCGCTCCAGTAGGAAGGGAATCCACCCGATGCCGCCCTCCGACAGCGAGAATTTGATGGACGGGAATTTCTTTACGATCGGTGAGAACAACAGGTCGGCCACGAAGCGCTGGGTGTCGATCGGCAGCATCGAGTTGTAGGCCAGATAGGTGGTCAGGTCGGACGGCACGGGTAACCCGCCGCCCGTGCCGATGTGGATGTTCACCACCGTGTTCTCTTCGCAGATCGCCTGCCACAGCGGATCCCAGTGCGGATCCTGCCACGGGGGCTGCCCGTAGCTGCCGATGTGCTGCGGAGCCGTCACCGCGCGACAGCCCCGCCCCGCCAGGCGCCGCACCTCGGCCGCGGCCAAGGCCGGGTCCCACAACGGCAGGATCCCCATCGGGATGAACCGGTCGGGATGCCGGCCGCACCAGTCCTCGATGTGCCAGTCGTTGTAGGCGTGCACCATCGCCTCGGACACGTCGCGGTCTCCGCGGTAGGTGAACAGCGCGCCAGAGATGGTGGGGAACGACGGAAAGCACAGGGAGGCAAGCACACCGGAGGCGTCCATGTCGTTCACCCGTGCGCCGACGTCGTAGCACCCCGCCCGCATGTCGGTGAATCGCGACGGCTCGAATCCCCATTCGTCGTTGGGCCGGCCCGCAACCGCGTTGAGCCCGATGTTCGGCAGCTGCAGGCCGTCGTACACCCAGAAACAGACGCCGTCGGCGTCCTCGACGATGCGCGGCGCGTCGTCGGCGAAGCGGCTGGGCACCCGGCCGACGAACATGTCGGGCGGTTCCACGGTGTGGTCGTCGACGCTGATCAGTACCAGATCGAGAGGATCAATCACTCGAATAATCCTAAACTAATAGACACTTTCTGTCTAAGTGTTCTATGTGGATTCTCGCGCTCGGGCGAAGTCCTGGACCCAGCCCGCCATCAAGCCGTAGACGGCATCCATGGCATCGCGTGCGGCGGCATCGTCACCGATGGGCTCGTAGTCGATATCCCAGATCAGGATTGATTCCCGAGCGGGATCCTCGCCCGCGGTTACGGTGTTCACCGCCACGAAGCGACTGACCGGCATCGGATTGTTGGCGATCTCGTACGACAGCGCGCGCTCGTCGGGCTTGATCCAGATGAGGGTCTCGATAACCGGCTTCTCGGTGCTCGCGGCGATGAACCGCCGCATGCCGGGCCCTTCACCCTCGACCCTGACATCGCTGGGTCCGGGGATCCAGTCGACGTTGCCGAAGTCCGCGAGGACGGCCCACACCGCGTCCGGTGGCGCTTCGAGCCGCTTGGTGACCGTGAATGTTGGCATTCGCTGACCGTATCACCAGATGTGACAGTTGATCGACTAGTGTACTTATGTACTGCCACCGCGCGAAGGAGGACGTATGGCCACCGACTCCGCCGCTCAGGGCGAATTCGAGGTCGAGGATGACTGGGTCCGCTATGAGGTGGTCGAACCGCACATCGCACAGATCACCATCAACCGGCCCGAGCGGCGCAACGCGATCCTGTCGCCCGGAATGCATCAACTCTTCAAGGAGCGGCTGGACCGCGCCGAAGACGACGACCAAGTCAAGGTCGTCATATTGCTCGCCGAGGGCAAGGACTTCTGTAGCGGCGACGACGTGCGCCGGCTGCCGGTGGAAGAAGCGGGACTGCGCAAGGGCGAGCGATTGCCGCAGACCGCGCGCCTGGGCAACGCCCGACGCCTGCACCGGCACCTGACCAATTGGCTGGAGTTTCCGAAGACGGTGATCGCCGGCTGCCAGGGTGCCACGCTGGGCGCCGGGATGAATCTGGCGCTGGCCGCAGACATTCTGCTCGTCTCCGACGACATGTACCTTGCCCGCCCTCAGGCGCGCATCGGGTTCGCCGGGTTCTCCACGGCCATGCCGCTCGCGCTGCTCAAGATGGGACCCAACCGCGGCTACGAGGCGATGATCACCGGCCGCAAGGTGACCGCGAGCGAACTACGCGAGTGGGGGGTGGCCGCGTCGGTGGTGCCCACCGGGCGACTCCGCGACGAAGCGTTGCGCTACGCCCGCGCAGTCGCTCACCACTCGGCCGACGGCCTGATGGTGGGAAAGCACGCCTTGATCGCGTTCTGGCACGCCGTCGGTATGGCGCAGTTCGGCGATTGGGTTCCTATGGGCCACACGGTGTTCAGCAACCTGGTGTGGCGCGAGGACGAGTTCAACTTCATGAAGGAACGCGGCGCCCGCGGCGGCCGGGAGGCGATGGCCGAGTTGGAGCGCCGTTATGCGGAGTGGGGATTCGAGTAGCCTGAACTAAACAGCTATACAAATATTGTGTGGGTGTTCTGTATGCTAGCCAGACGGGATGGGAGCTGAGTGACGATGGGTGTACTTGACGGACGTACCGCGCTGGTCACCGGCGCCGGGCGAGGTATCGGCGCGGCGGTCGCCGAGGGCTTGGCCGCCGAGGGTGCGACGGTCCTGGTGTCAGACGCCGGTGTCAGTGTCGACGGGACCGGACACGACTCCACCCCCGCGGAAAGCGTCGCGGCGGCAATAACGAGCCGTGGCGGCAAGGCGTTCGCCGATACCACCGACATCACCGACTTCAACGCGTGCGCGGACCTCATCGGCCGCGCCGCCGAGACGCTCGGCGGCTTGGACGTCGTCGTGAACGCCGCGGGGATCCTTCGGGACGGCATGGTCTTCAAGATGAGCGAGCAGGACTGGGACGCGGTGGTGTCCGTGCACCTCAAAGGAACTTTCAATGTCACGCGCCACGCCGCGGCCTGGTGGCGGGAGAACCGGGGCGGGCAGTACCGGCTGATCACCTTCACATCGATGTCGGGGTTGCAGGGCGCGCCGAGCCAGCCGAACTACGCCGCGGCCAAGATGGGCATCGTCGGCCTGACCTTCTCGTGCGCCAACGCGTTGCGCAACTACGGGGTGCGCTGCAACGCCATTGCGCCGATCGCGGGCACCCGGATGACGCAGGGCATCAAGGGCGGCGGCAGCATGGATTACTCGGACGCCAACGTTCGTCTGTCGCCGAAGAATTGTGTGCCGCCGGTCGTGTACCTGGCCAGCGAGCAGTCCGACTGGCTCAATCGGCGCGTCATCTTCGCCGGCAATGGCCGGATCAGCCTGATGTCCAATCCCGTCGTGGAACGGGAGATCGTGTCGGCATCTGGGACGTGGGACATCCCGACCGCATTCGCCGAGATCGAGACGTCGTTCAAGGAAGCGGTGCTGTATCCCAACATCTTCGACAAGCCACCGTCCAGCTGAGCCGACGAAGAGTGTGACAATGACAGAGCTTGCCACAGAGCGGGTGCCCCAGAAGTTCGCCTGCCGCGAGACTTTCGTGCCTAAGAGCCGGTACATCGACCCGGAATTCTTGAACCTCGAGCTCGAGCGATTGTTCACCCGGGTCTGGCAGCCCGCGTGTCGCGAAGAAGAAGTCCCGGACGCCGGCTGCTTCTACGAGTACACGATCGGCCGGCAGTCCATCGCCGTTGTGCGCCAGAAGGACGGCAGCGTCAAGGCATTCCACAACACCTGCGCCCACCGCGGGATGAAAGTTATTCGAGGCAGCGGCTACTCGGGCGATAGTGACTTACGCTGTGAGTTTCACGGATGGCGCTACGGGTTAGACGGCCGGTCGTCCTTCGTCCCGTGTCGCGACGAATTCGCTCCCCGCCCACGCGAGCAGTGGGGCTTACGTCCGGTCGCTGTCGGCGTATGGGGTGGATGGGTGTTCGTAAGCATGGCGGAGAATCCACCCGATCTGCTCGAGTGGCTTGACCCGCTGCCGACCGCGCTGGCGCCGTTTCGGTTGCAGGACATGCGCTACCGCTGGCGTAAGCGCACCTTCTTGCCGGCGAACTACAAGACCGTTATCGACGCGTTCATCGAGGGCTACCACACTCCCGGCACCCATCCGCAGACCATGCGATCGGCGGAGGGCCCGCGGCCGTCGGCCGAGCCCGCATCGCCGCAGGAGTATGTCTACGCCCCCTACACCCCAACCATCACGTATAAGAACCACTCCCGGTTCGTCTATACGCAACGCCCCGAGCATGCCGGTCGCGACAGGGGCCGCCAAGAACAGGCAGCCCGACCCGAGGTGTTCGCCAATTCGATGAAGTACCAATACCTGGAGGTGGGATCGCTGGTCACCGAACGTGACTATCGCGCCGCGCAGAAGCTGGCCGCGATGGAACCCAGCGACGTCCCGCCCTTTGTTCTGTACCACCAGATGTGCGAGGAACTCGCACGCGCCGAAGGCGTTGATTTTCCACAGATGTCGATGGAGCAGTACTTCGCCGGGAACGGCGACTGGCACGTGTTTCCCACCATGGTCATCCTGGTCGAGAAGTCCTGCCTGCTCGGATACCGCATGCTGCCCGACGCGGAGGATCCGAATCGGTGCACGTTCGAAATGTTCTCTCTTGAGCATTTTGCGCCCGGCGAGGTGCCCGAGACCCAGTGGCAGGTCTTCGACCGCTGGCAGGACCACGACGGCTGGGGTGAGCTGCCGTCACAGGACCTGAGAAACATTGGCGCCATCCACGCCGGCATGCACTCGGCAGGGTTTGACGGACTTTGGCTCAACACCGCGCAAGAGATGTCAATTCGCAATGAGCATGCGATCGCTGACAGGTTCCTTTTCGGCTCGAGTGACTAGGACGGAGTCTGGTAGAGCCAAATATGGACTGCTGCAACAGATCGGATGTGGTTCCGCGCAAGTGATAGCGAACGCTACTGCTGACCCGGGAGCGGCGGCAGGCCATCCCGGATGTCCTGCAAATTGCCATTGATGCCCTGCAGATCACGTTCGATGGCTTGCAGCCCGGACAGGGCGTTTTGGAACCCGGTTTGCAGGTGCTCCTGGCCCGAAGGTTGGTACTGAGGGCAATACGCGACGACGGCGCCGGCCGCGACGCTGGCGCTTTGATTGGCATCCCATACTGACGATTGCTGCAGGACACGAACGGCCTCGGCGAAGTCGGGCTGGTTCGCTAGGAACTCGCAGACCGCGTGCCCGTGGCTCGTCACGTACTCGTTACTCGGAACCGGCACGCCATCCTGTTTGAGCGCGCCGATGAACGCCCGGTCGACGATCTCAAGTGACGGAGCATGCGCTACCGGCGCCGCAGGGGTGGGCGCAGGTGTTGTGGAATGCCTTGACGCTGCCGTCCTTCTGGCGCACAACGGCGATGGACTGCCGGCCGATCGTGTACTCGTAGAAGCAGCCGGCGTCCGGGACTTCTTCTTCGCGACACGCGGGCTGCCAGACCCGGGTGAACAACCGCCCAGA
>NZ_LZKK01000042.1 GCF_001672815.1 Mycobacterium sp. E796
CCGCACGACGGCGCGTTCACCGCGGCGCGGCTGGCCAAGGACCAGGGCGTGCCCATCTCGACGATCTCCTTCGGCACGCCCTACGGCACCGTCGAGTACGAGGGCGCCACCATCCCGGTCCCCGTCGACGACCAGACGCTGCAGGAGATCACCAAGATCACCGACGGCCAGGCGTTCCACGCCGACAGCCTGGAATCGCTGGAGAGCGTCTATTCGACCCTGCAGCGCCAGATCGGCTATCAGACCGTCAAGGGCGACGCCAGCCTGGCCTGGATGCTGCTCGGCGCGGTGCTGCTGGCCGGCGCCGTCCTGGCCGGAGAGTTCCTGAACCGGCGGCTGCCCGCCTAAGCGGTCAGACGGCAGCGTCAGATCGGCAGGCGCCGGTTGATCAGCAGGCCCAGCGCCGCCGCGATCAGCGCGACGACGACGCCCAGGCGCAGCCAGCCGGCGCTGCCGGGGCCGGGCACCGTGCGGAACCCGATGTCGTTCTCGATGGCGTTGTAGCTCTTGTTCAGCTCGCTGA
>NZ_LZKK01000043.1 GCF_001672815.1 Mycobacterium sp. E796
GCGCTGGCTCGGTCTCGACTGGGACGAGGGGCCGGAGGTCGGCGGGCCCTACGGGCCGTACCGGCAGTCGCAGCGCGTCGAGCAGCGCCCGGTAGCTTTCCTCGGTGTCGCGCGCCGCGTCGGTGTCCTCGATGCGAAAGACGAAGGTGCCGCCGGTGTGTCGGGCGTAGGCCCAGTTGAACAGCGCGGTGCGCACCATGCCGACGTGCGGGGTGCCGGTGGGCGACGGGCAGAACCGGACTCGAACTGTCACTAGTTTCCTTTGCGGACAACGGGATTGGTGAGGGTGCCGATTCCCTCGACGGTGATGGACACCGTGTCGCCGTCCTCGATGGGCCCGACGCCGGCCGGGGTGCCGGTGAGGATGAGATCTCCGGGCAGCAGCGTCATCACGGCCGAGATCCACTCCACGATGGCGCCGACGTCGTGGATCATCAGCGAGGTGCGGCTGTGTTGTTTCACCGCGCCGTTGACCTCGGTACGCAGTTCGAGGTCCGCCGGGTCGACATCGGTGACGATCCACGGCCCGACGGGGCAGAAGCTGTCATGGCCCTTGGCGCGGGTCCATTGGCCGTCGGCCTTTTGCTGGTCCCGCGCCGACACGTCGTTGGCGATGGTGTAGCCGAGGATGTTCTCGGCGGCCTGGGCGGCCGTAACGTCCTTGCACGGCCGGCCGATGACCGCCGCCAGCTCGCCCTCGAAGTGCACCGGTGATGCGTTGGCGGGCAGTCGAATCGGCACGTTGGGTCCGATGATCGCGGTGTTGGGCTTGAGGAAGATGATCGGGTCCGCGGGCGCCGGGCCCGTTTCGAAGCTGCCCATCTCCGCGATGTGATCGGCGTAGTTCTTGCCGACGCAGACGACCTTGCCGGCCAGCATCGGCGCCAGCAGCCGGACGTCGGCCAACGGCCACGATCGTCCGGTGAAGGTCGGGGTGCCGAACGGGTGCTCGGCGATCTCCCGAGCGGTCAGTGTGGTGGGATCGTCGAGTTCGCCCTCGATGCTGACGAAGGCGACACCGTCCGGGCTGGCGATTCGACCGAGGCGCATTCGCAGAAGCCTAGTGATGCCTAGTAGCGGCTCCCGCAACCGGTGCCGGCCGTGTGCAAGCATGGACCGATGCCCAAGGGGCACTCTGCCGCCGTCGGCGCCGGCAAGCGATGGTCGATCATGATCGTCTCGCTGTTCGTGACGACCAGCTCCTTTCTATTCATCAACGGCGTCGCCTTTCTGATCCCGTCGCTGGAAGCCACGCGGGGCACCCCGCTGGCCGAGGCCGGCCTGCTCTCGTCGATGCCGAGCTGGGGCATGGTGGTAACGCTCATCGCATGGGGCTACGTGTTGGACCGCGTCGGCGAGCGGCTGGTGCTGACCCTGGGCTCCGGGCTTACCGCGGCCGCCGCCTACGCCGCGGCGTCGGTGCACTCGATGGTGTGGGTCGCCGGCTACCTGTTCCTGGGGGGCATGGCCGCCGCGAGTTGCAACACCGCCGGCGGCCGGCTGGTCTCCGCCTGGTTTCCCCCGCAGCACCGCGGCCTCGCGATGGGCATCCGGCAGACCGCGCAACCGTTGGGCATCGCGGCGGGCGCTCTGGTCATGCCCGAACTGGCCGAGCACGGCGTGCATGCGGGGCTGATGTTTCCGGCGCTGATGTGCACGGCGGCGGCGCTGGCGAGCGCCGTCGGCATCGTCGACCCGGTGCGCAAGCCCCGGGAGGCGGCCACCAAGGCCGAGCTGGCCAGCCCGTACCGCGGCTCGTCGGTGCTGTGGCGAATCCACGCCGTCGCGGGCCTGCTGATGATGCCGCAGACGGTGACCGTCACGTTCATGCTGGTCTGGCTGATGAACCACCATCACTGGTCGGTCGCCGCGGCTGGCGGGCTGGTCACCCTGTCGCAGCTGCTCGGCGCGGTCGGCCGCGTCGCGGTGGGCCGCTGGTCCGATCGCATCGGCTCACGCATGCAACCGGTCGCCGTCATCGCCGCCGTCGCCGCGTTGACCCTGTTTCTGTTGGCGCTCTCCGACCAGCTCGATTCGCGGTTCGACATCCCGCTGATGGTCGCCATCTCGGTGTTCGCCGTGCTCGACAACGGGCTGGAGGCGACCGCCATCACCGAGTTCGCCGGGCCGTTCTGGAGCGGGCGCGCCCTGGGCATCCAGAACACCACCCAGCGCGTGACGGCGGCGGTCGGTCCCCCGCTGTTCGGCGTGCTGATCGGCGCGGCGAGATACCCGTCGGCCTGGCTGCTCTGCGGGTTGTTCCCGCTGGCGGCGGTGCCCTTGGTGCCGATCCGGCTGCTGCCGCCCGGCCTGGAAACTAGAGCGCGGCTGCGATCCGTTCGCCGACTTCGGTGGTGGCGCGCGGTTCGCTCCCACGAGTCGCCAGATAGGTCTCGACGGCCCCGTCCACCCGGGCAGCCGCAGCGTCCTCGCCCAGATGGGAAAGCAACAGCGCCACCGACATGATCGCCGCGGTCGGGTCCGCGATGCCCTGACCGGCGATGTCGGGGGCGCTGCCGTGCACCGGCTCGAACATCGACGGATTGGCCCGGGTGGCGTCGATATTTCCGCTGGCGGCCAAGCCGATTCCGCCGCACACCGCCGCGGACAGGTCCGTGATGATGTCGCCGAACAGGTTGTCGGTGACGATCACGTCGAACCGCCCGGGGTCGGTGACCATGAAAATGGTTGCGGCGTCGACGTGTTGGTAGGCGACCTCGACGTCAGGATATTCCGCGCCGACCTCGGCGACGACCCGCGTCCACAGCTTCCCCGCGAACGTCAGCACGTTGTTCTTGTGCACCAGCGTCAGGTGGTTGCGCCGCAGCCGGGCCTTCTCGAACGCGTAGCGCACCACGCGGCGCACGCCGAACGCGGTGTTCACGCTGACCTCGGTGGCGACTTCGTTGGGCGTCCCCGCGCGGATCGCGCCGCCGTTGCCGGTGTAGGGGCCCTCGGTGCCCTCGCGCACCACGACGAAGTCGATCTCGGGGTTTCCGGCGAGCGGACTGCTCACCCCCTTGTACAGCCGGCCCGGTCGCAGGTTGACGTGATGGTCGAGCTCAAAGCGCAGGCGCAGCAACAGACCTCGCTCCAGGACGCCGCTGGGCACCGACGGGTCACCGACCGCCCCGAGCAGGATGGCGTCGTGCTCGCGCAACTCGGCGAGCACCGAGTCCGGTAGCAGCTCGCCGGTGGCGTGGAAACGACGGGCGCCCAGGTCGTAGCTGGTCTTTTCGACGTTCGGCACGACGGCGTCGAGGACTTTGACGGCCTCGGCCACCACCTCCGGCCCGATCCCGTCGCCACCGATCACAGCGAGCTTCACGACAGGTCAACCACTTCCAGCTTGTTGGCGCCGACGGCCGCCGAGATCGCCGACCGCACATCCTTGGGCACGTCCTGGTCCAGCCGCAGCAGGACCGTCGCGCCGGGCCCCTCGGCGTCCTCGGACAGCTGCGCCGCCTGGATGTTCACGCCGGCAGAACCCAGCAGAGTACCGATCTTGCCCAACGCCCCGGGCTGGTCGGCGTAGTTGATCACCAGGTTGGTGCCCTGGGCACGCAGGTCGAAGTTGCGGCCGTTGATCTGGACGATCTTCTCCACCAGCTGCGGCCCGGACAGCGTGCCCGCGACGTTCACGCACGAGCCGTCGTGAGCGACGGCCCGCACGTCGACGACACTGCGGTGGTTGGGGCTTTCGGATGCGGTGGTGATCTCGGCGGAGACGCCCCGCTCGGCGGCCAGCGCCGGCGCGTTGACGAAGGTCACCGGTTCGTCGATGACCGCCGAGAACAGCCCGCGTAGCGCCGAAAGCTTAAGCACCTCAACATCTTCCGAGGCGAGCTCGCCGCGCACCTGCACCGACAACGAGACCGGCACCTCGCCCGACAGTGCGGCCGCCAGCACCCCGAGCTTGCGCACCAGGTCCAGCCAGGGCGACACCTCCTCGCTGACCACGCCGCCGCCGACGTTGACGGCGTCGGGAACGAACTCCCCCGCCAGCGCCAACCGCACGCTTGCGGCGACGTCGGTGCCGGCCCGGTCCTGCGCCTCGGCGGTAGAGGCCCCGAGATGCGGCGTCACCACCACCTGCGGCAGCTCGAAAAGCGGGCTGTCCGTGCACGGTTCGGTGGAGAAGACGTCGAGGCCGGCGGCGCGGACGTGCCCGCTGTTGATCGCGTCGGCCAGCGCCGCCTCGTCGACCAGGCCGCCGCGCGCGGCGTTGACGATGATGACGCCGGGCTTGGTCTTCGCCAGCGCCTCCTTGTCGATCAGGCCGGCCGTCTCCGGGGTCTTCGGCAGGTGCACCGAGATGAAGTCGGCGCGGGCCAGCAGGTCGTCCAGGGACAGCAGCTCGATGCCGAGCTGCGCGGCGCGGGCCGGCGCCAGGTACGGATCGTAGGCGACGACGTGGGTGCCGAAGGCCGCGATCCGTTGCGCGAACAGCTGGCCGATGCGGCCCAGCCCGACGACACCGACGGTCTTGCCGAAGATTTCGGTGCCGGAGAACTTCGACCGCTTCCAGGTGTGCTCCCGCAGCGTGGCGTCGGCCGCTGCGATCTGGCGGGCCGCGGCCAGCAGCAGCGCCATCGCGTGCTCGGCGGCGCTGTGGATGTTCGACGTGGGCGCGTTGACGACCAGGACCCCGCGCGCGGTCGCGGCGTCGACGTCGACGTTGTCCAGGCCGACCCCGGCGCGGGCCACGATCTTCAGCTTGGGGGCGGCCGCCAGCACCTCGGCGTCGACGGTGGTGGCCGACCGCACCAGGAGCGCGTCCGCCTCGGGGACGGCGGCCAGCAGCTTGGGCCGGTCCGGGCCATCCACCCAGCGCACCTCGACCTGGTCCCCCAGCGCGGCGACGGTTGATTCGGCGAGTTTGTCGGCAATAAGTACAACAGGCAGATTCACCCGGACAGCCTATCGGCTGTAATTGACGCGTGGACGTCACCGTCATCGGCAGCGGACCCAACGGGCTCACCACGGCGGTCATCTGCGCCCGTGCCGGGCTGAAAGTCCAGGTCATCGAGGCCCAGCCGACCTTCGGCGGTGGCGCGCGCACCGCGCCCGACCCAGATTCTCCGGGAGTCATACACGACGTGTGCTCGGCGGTTCACCCGCTGGCGCTGGCGTCGCCGTTTTTCGCGGCGTTCGACCTGCCCGCGCGCGACGTGCAACTCGCGATCCCGGAGATTTCCTACGCCAACCCGCTGCCGGGCCGCCCGGCCGTAATCGCCTACCGGGATCTCGAGCGCACCTGCGCGGAACTGGAGCACGGTGCGTCGTGGCGACGCCTGCTCGGCCCGCTGGTCGAGCATTCCGACGCGGTCGTGGGGTTGCTGCTCGGCGACAAACGGTCGGTGCCCGGGTCGCTGCCGTCCGCCCTGCAACTCGGCGTTCGGATGCTGGGGCAGGGCACGCCCGCCTGGGGGTCGCTGCTGGGCTTCCTAACCGGAGAGGACGCACGGGCCCTGTTTACCGGCGTTGCCGCGCACGTGATTTCGCGGATGCCGTCGTTGACGGCCGCCGGTGCCGGGCTGATGCTGGCCACGCTCGCGCATTCGGTCGGCTGGCCGATCCCGGTGGGGGGAAGCCAGGCGATCACCGACGCGTTGATCGCCGACCTGCGCGCGCACGGCGGCGAACTCACGGCAGGCACCGAGGTCACCCGGCCGCCCGGCGGGGTCGTCGCGTTCGACACCGCACCGACGGCGCTGCTGCGCATCTACGGGGACGCGCTTCCGGACCGCTACGCGAAGGCGTTGAGCCGCTACACCTTTGGCCCCGGCGTCGCCAAGGTCGACTTCGTGCTCAGCGAGGACATCCCATGGACCGACGCACGGCTGGGGCGGGCGCCGACACTGCACCTGGGCGGCACCCGCGAGCAGATGGCGCGGGCCGAGGCCGACATCGCCGCCGGGCGTCACGCGCAATGGCCGATGGTGCTGGCCGCGTCGCCGCACATCGCGGACCCTGGCCGCGTCGACATCGTGGGCCGTCGCCCGTTGTGGACCTACGCCCACGTGCCGTCGGGATCCACCGTCGACGCGACCGAAGCCGTCACCGAGATCGTCGAGCGGTTCGCGCCCGGCTTCCGCGACATCGTGGTGGCGGCCCGCTCCGTGCCCGCCGCCCGGATGGCCGACCACAACGCCAACTACGTCGGCGGCGACATCGGGATGGGCGGAAACTCCGCCTGGCGCGCGATCGCCGGCCCGACACCGCGGCTAAACCCTTGGAGCACACCGATTCCGAGGGTGTATCTGTGCTCGGCGGCCACCCCGCCCGGCGGCGGCGTGCACGGCATGTCCGGCTACTACGCCGCACGCACCTTGTTGCGCCGTGAATTCGGCCTGGGCATGCCTAAGCTGACACCGTGACCAAACTCGCGATCATCTATTACTCGGCCACCGGCCACGGCACCGCGATGGCCAAACGTGTCGCCGCGGCGGCCGAGTCGGCGGGCGCCGAGGTGCGCCTGCGGCACGTCGCCGAGACCCACGACCCGGAGTCGTTCGCGCACAACCCGGCCTGGACCGCGAACTACCAAGCGACCAAGGACCTTCCGGCGGCCACCGGCGACGACATCGTCTGGGCCGACGCGGTGATCTTCGGCTCGCCGACCCGGTTCGGTTCGCCCGCCGCACAATTGCGCGCTTTCCTGGACTCGCTGGGCGGGCTGTGGGCCGAAGGCAAGCTGGCCGACAAGGTGTACGCCGCGTTCACGTCGTCCAACACGCTGCACGGCGGCCAGGAGACGACCTTGCTCTCCCTCTACTACACGCTGATGCATTTCGGGGGCATCATCGTGCCGCCGGGCTACACCGATCCGGTCAAGTTCGTCGACGGCAACCCGTATGGGGTGAGCCTGGTGTCCACCCACGACAACATCGACGAATTCGACGAGCCCACGAATAACGCCCTCGACCATTTGGCCCGCCGGGTAGTGGCCGTCGCCGGGCGGCTCACCTCTTAGCGCGAGCAGACGCAAAAGCCCCCGACACGCCGAAGAATTCGGTGCTTTTACGTCTGCTCGGCCAGAAAGTTACGCCGTCTCGGTGATCGGGCGGTCGACCCAGCTCATCAGGTCGCGCAGCCTCTTGCCGACGACCTCGATGGGGTGCTCGGCGTTCTCCTTGCGCAACTGCTCGAGCTGCTTGTTGCCACCCTCGACGTTCTCGACCAATTTCTTGGTGAAGCTGCCGTCCTGAATCTCGCGCAGGATCTCCCGCATGCGCTCCTTGGTGCCGGCGTCGATGACGCGCGGGCCGGACAGGTAGCCGCCGAACTCCGCGGTGTCGGACACCGAGTAGTTCATCCGGGCGATGCCGCCCTCGTACATCAGGTCGACGATCAGCTTGAGCTCGTGCAGCACCTCGAAGTACGCCATCTCCGGCGGGTAGCCCGCCTCGACCATCACGTCGAATCCGGCCTTCACCAATTCCTCTGTGCCACCGCACAACACGGCCTGCTCACCGAACAGGTCGGTCTCGGTCTCGTCCTTGAAGGTCGTCTTGATGACGCCGGCCCGGGTGCCGCCGATGGCCTTGGCGTACGACAGGGCCAGCGCCTCGCCCTGGCCGGTCGGGTCCTGGTCGACGGCGATCAGGCAGGGCACGCCCTTGCCGTCGACGAACTGGCGGCGCACCAGGTGACCGGGGCCCTTCGGGGCGACCATCGCGACGGTAACGTCGGCGGGCGGCTTGATCAGGCCGAAGTGGATGTTGAGGCCGTGCCCGAAAAACAGTGCGTCGCCTTCGTTTAGGTTGGGCTCGATCTCGTTCTTGAAGATGTCGGCCTGCGCGGTGTCGGGGGCCAGCAGCATGATGACGTCGGCCCACTTGGCGACCTCGGCGGGGGTGTCGACGTCAAGGCCCTGCTCGGAAACCTTGGCCCGGGACTTCGAACCCTCCTTGAGCCCGACGCGCACCTGCACGCCCGAGTCGCGCAGGCTCAGCGAGTGCGCGTGCCCCTGGCTGCCGTACCCGATGACGCCGACCTTGCGGCCCTGGACGATGGTCAGGTCTGCGTCGTCGTCGTAGAACATCTCTAATGCCACGGTGAACTTTCTCCTTTTTGCTATTTGGCCGTGCCGATACCGCGCGGACCGCGGGATAGCGACACCATTCCGGATTGGGCGATTTCGCGGATCCCGAAGGGCTCCAGCACGCGCAGGAACGCCTCGATCTTGCCGCGGTCACCGGTGGCCTCGATGGTCAGCGATTCCGGTGACACGTCAATCACCTTGGCGCGGAACAGGTTCACCGCCTCGATGACCTGGCTACGGGTGCCGGCGTCGGCCCGCACCTTGATCAGCGACAACTCCCGGGACACCGAGTTGTCGTCGTCCTGCTCGATGATCTTGATCACGTTGATCAGCTTGTTGAGCTGCTTGGTGATCTGCTCGAGCGGGGTCTCCTCGGCGGAGACCACGATGGTCATCCGCGACATGTCCTTCTGCTCGGTCGCGCCGACGGCCAGCGACTCGATGTTGAAGCCGCGCCGCGAGAACAGCGCCGCCACGCGGGCGAGCACACCGGGCTTGTCCTCCACCAACACCGACAGCGTGTGCGTGTTCATCAGGCGTGCCCTTCGCTTTCGTCGTCGAACAACGGGCGAATCCCGCGGGCGGCCTGGATCTCGTCGTTGCTGGTGCCGGCGGCGACCATCGGCCACACCTGCGCGTCGGCGCCGACGATGAAGTCGATCACCACCGGGCGGTCGTTGATCGCCCGCGCCGCCTTGATCACGTCGACGACGTCTTCCTCACGCTCGCAACGCAATCCGACGCAGCCCAGCGCCTCGGCCAGCTTCACGAAGTCCGGGATCCGGTGTGAGTGCGTGGCCAGGTCGGTCTGCGAGTAGCGCTCCTGGTAGAACAGCGTCTGCCACTGGCGCACCATGCCGAGGTTGCCGTTGTTGATCAGCGCCACCTTGATCGGCGCGCCCTCGATGGCGCAGGTGGCGAGCTCCTGGTTGGTCATCTGGAAGCAGCCGTCGCCGTCGATCGCCCAGACCTCGGCGTCCGGGCGGGCGATCTTGGCGCCCATGGCCGCCGGGATGGCGAAGCCCATGGTGCCCAGCCCGCCGGAATTCAGCCAGGTGCGCGGGTTTTCATACGAGATGAACTGCGCGGCCCACATCTGGTGCTGGCCGACGCCGGCGACGTACACCGCGTCCGGGCCGGCGATCTCGCCCAGCTTCTCGATCACGTACTCCGGGCTCAGGCTGCCGTCGCTCTGCGGGCCGTAGCTCAGCGGGTAGGTGGACTGGACGCCGTGCAGATAGGCCCACCACTCGGTCATCTCGATGTTGCCGGGGACGTCATGGTGGCGCAGCATCGCGATGAGGTCGGTGATGACGGCCTTCACGTCGCCGACGATGGGCACGTCGGCGTGCCGGTTCTTGCCGATCTCGGCGGGGTCGATGTCGGCGTGGATGACCTTGGCCTCGGGCGCGAAGGATTCCAGCTTGCCGGTCACCCGGTCGTCGAACCGGGTGCCCAGCGCGATCAGCAGGTCGCTGCGCTGCAGCGCCGCCACCGCGGCCACGGTGCCGTGCATGCCGGGCATGCCCAGGTTCTGCGGATGGCTGTCCGGGAAGGCGCCGCGCGCCATCAGCGTGGTGACCAGCGGGATGCCGGTCAGCTCGGCCAGCTCGCGCAGCTGCTCGGTCGCCTCGCCGCGGATGACCCCGCCGCCCACGTACAGCACCGGTTTGCGCGCGGCCGCGATCAGCTTGGCGGCCTCCCGCACCTGCCGGTTGTGCGGCTTGGTGTTCGGCTTGTAGCCGGGCAGGTCCATCCGCGGCGGCCAGCTGAACGTGCACTGTCCCTGCAGCACGTCCTTGGGGATGTCGACGAGCACCGCGCCCGGACGTCCCGAGCGGGCGATGTGGAACGCCTCGGCCAGCACCCGGGGGATCTCGTCGCCGGAACGGACCAGGAAGTTGTGCTTGGTGATCGGCATCGTGATGCCCGAGATGTCGGCCTCCTGGAAGGCGTCGGTGCCGATCAACCCACGCCCGACCTGCCCGGTGATGGCGACGACGGGGATCGAGTCCATCTGGGCATCGGCCAGCGGGGTGACCAGGTTGGTGGCGCCGGGGCCGGACGTCGCCATCATGACGCCGACCTTGCCGGTGGCGTGCGCGTAGCCGCTGGCGGCGTGGCCGGCGCCCTGCTCGTGCCGAACCAGCACGTGGCGCAGCTTTTTCGAGTCGAACAGCGGGTCGTAGACCGGCAGCACGGCGCCGCCGGGTATCCCGAAGATGACCTCGACGTCGAGTTCCTCCAGCGACCGGATCACCGACTGGGCACCGGTAAGTTGTTCCGGTGCAACGCGTTTCGGTTGAGCGGCCGGGGTCTTTGCGGTGGGTTTCACGGCGTCCGTGGCGACGCTGGCCGGATCCTGCGCCTGCGTGGCGGGTGGCCTGGTGGGAGCGCTCACTGTCTTTGGGTCCTATTCACTCTTCGAAGTTTCGTTGCTGCGCAAGAAAAAACCCCCGACAGCTCATCGGCTGAACGAGGGTTGCGCGTTGGTGCTGGATCGCTTCAAATGCTGAAGACCTAGTCAGCCACCAACGCGCTGACTAATTACTACGAGCATCCCGGGCTTTCCGGCGGTATCCATAGCGTCCGACGGTAGCCTTCGCACAGCTCAACAGTCAAATCCGGGTCCAGTGTGCAGCCACGGCTTTCCGCGTGCGCCCAGGGCGGTGACACGCCGAGGACGGTCGCCGCCTGTTCACACTCGGCGGCGGGCGGCGGGAAGGCCGGCGCACGGTGAAATGATGCTCCAGTGGCTACCGATTCCCCCGTCGTGATCAAGGTGTCGCCGATGGCCCACTTCGCCGTCGGGTTCTTCACCCTCGGCTTGCTGATACCGGTGCTGGCCTGGCCGGTGACCGCGCCGCTGCTGCTCATCCCGGTGGTGTTGTCCGCGTTGATCATCCGGCTGCGCACGGTCGCCGACGAACGGGGCCTGACCGTGCGGACCCTGCTGGGGAGCAAGACGGTGCGCTGGGAAGAGGTCGACGGGCTGCGCTTCCACCGCGGTTCCTGGGCGCGCGCCCGCCTGAAAACCGGTACCGAGCTGCGCCTGCCCGCGGTCACCTTCGCCACGCTGCCGCAGCTGACCGAGGTCAGCGCGGGGCGGGTGCCCAACCCCTACCGATGAGGGTCAGCCGATCGGGTTGACCCCGTTGAGCGTGACCCAGACCGCGACTCCGGCGGCGATGCCCGCCAGCAGGGCGACGAACGATCCGATGAAGGGGCGGTGGGCCCAACCCCGGCCTGCGTCCAGGCCGTAGCGGCCCGGTCCGCACAGGATCACGGCAACGGCCAGGACGATCAGGGTGATCTGGTATTCGTGCCCCTGCGGCAGGAAGTAGGCGAACGCGTGCGAGCGCGCGCCGCCCGACACGGTGGCCAGCAGTTCGTTGATCAGGAACGCCAGCGCGCCCGCCGCGGCCACCGGGGTGAACAGGCCCAGGATCAGCAGCACCGCCGCGACGATCTCGCCGCCCGCGCTGACGTAGGCGAGGATGTCGGCGTGGTGGTAGCCGACGTCGGACAGCGAATTCTTCAGGCCGGTCAGGCCGCCGCCGCCCCACCAGCCGAACAGCTTCTGCAGCCCGTGGGCCCCCAACACCACGCCAAGCCCGACCCGCAGCACCAGCAAACCCAGGTTCTGGGTGCCGCGCTTACCGATGTCGCGGTGACGCTCGTCGTCCTTGTCCCCGTCGATCTGGGCCGGCTCGGTCGCCGAGATCGGCATCGGCTGCGCCGTCGACGCCGGCTGCACGTACGGCAGGGGCTCCTGCTGGTCGAGGAGGTGGTATCCGCCGGCCGCGGGGGCACCCGCCGCCGCGGGGTCGACGTAGGGGATGACGGTGGTGTTTCCGAAGTCGCCCGGGTACCCGACCGGCGTCAGGTCATCCTCGGGGTCGACCAAGCGCGCCGAGGCGGGGCGCCCCGGGAGCGGCTCCGGGGATTCGCCGGGACGGCTCCAATGTGCGTCATTCGATTGACTGGTCACGGGTGTCAGGGTAAGGGCAAACGCGCCTGAATCGGGGATTTGAGCGGCGCTTTCGCCGGTTAGTCCGCCAAAACGCCCCGGATTGGCCCCAAATCGTCTTTTCCGCCCCTCCGCGGGGCCAAAAAAGCGGGAAATCTGGGCCCCACCCGCACAGCTTCCGTCGCCGGACCCGGGCAGGCGTGTGGCGGCGGGGGCCGCCCAGTCCGTAGCCTGTCGGTCATGCGGATACGGGGCTCGGTTCGCGGCGGTCTGGCCGCGCTGTCCGCGGTGGTGCTGGTCGCGAGCGGGTGCGCGCGGTTCAACGACGCCCAATCCCAGCCCTTCACGACCGCCCCCGAACTCAAACCCCAGCCCAGCTCGACGCCTCCCCCGCCGCCGCCGCTGCCGCCCACGCCCTTCCCCAAGGCCTGCCCGGCGCCGGGAGTCATGCAGGGCTGCCTGGAGAGCACCAGCGGCCTGATCATGGGGCCCGACAGCAAAACCGCGTTGGTCGCCGAGCGCACCACCGGCGCCGTCAAGGACATCTCGGTCAACGCCGAGCCGAAAGTGAAGGTGGTCATCCCCGTCGACCCGTCCGGTGACGGTGGGCTGATGGACATCGTGCTGTCGCCCACCTATCAGCAGGACCGCCTGATGTACGCCTACATCAGCACGCCGACCGACAACCGGGTCATCCGCGTGGCCGACGGCGACATCCCGAAGGACATCCTGACCGGGATCCCCAAGGGCGCCACCGGCAACACCGGCGCGCTGATCTTCACCAGCCCGACCACGCTGGTCGTGATGACGGGCGACGCGGGCAACCCGGCGATGGCCGCCGACCCCAAGTCGCTCGCCGGCAAGGTGCTGCGCATCGAGCAGCCGACCACCATCGGCCAGGCCCCGCCGACGACCGCGCTGTCGGGCGTGGGCTCCGGCGGCGGCATGTGCATCGATCCCGTCGACGGCTCGCTGTACGTCGCCGACCGCACCCCGACCGCCGACCGCCTGCAGCGCATCACCAAGACCTCCGAGGTCTCCACCGTGTGGACGTGGCCGGACAAGCCCGGCGTCGCGGGCTGCGCGGCGATGGACGGGACCGTGCTGGTGAACCTGATCAACACCAAGCTGACGGTGGCGGTGCGGCTCGCGCCCAAGACCGGCGCGGTCACCGGTGAACCCGACGTCGTGCGCAAGGACACCCACGCGCACGCGTGGGCGCTGCGGATGTCGCCGGACGGAAACGTCTGGGGCGCAACGGTTAACAAGACCGCCGGGGACGCCGAGAAGCTCGATGACGTGGTGTTCCCGCTATTCCCGCAGGGCGGCGGCTTCCCGCGCAACAACGACGACAAGACCTAAACGGGGCCCTCCAGGGTGAACCTCAGCCCGTATTTGCGCGGCTCGGCGGCCGGTTTGTGCAGGACGAACCGCTCCGGCGCGACCTGGCCCGGTTCCATCTCGTCGAGATCGGAAAGGTAGAGCACGTCCTCGTAGGAATCGGGAACCCATCCGGCGACGGGTTCCACGATGAAGGCGACGTGATCCCCGATATCGATCCAATGCGCGGTTCTGCCGACGAACCAGGCGATCGCCTCGTCGAGGATGGGCATCCCGTGCGGCCCGACGCGCCACGAGCAGCGACCGAATCTGTCGGCCTGGTCGTCGATTTCGCTGTCGAAAAGCTCCGCCAGGGCGACCTGGTGCTGCGCCAGCACGTGCACCGCCAAGTGCTCGGATTGCCGGGCAGCGTCGCAGGTGGGGCCGCTGCGGGGCATCACCACCATGAAACTCGGTGGCCGCACGCTGGTTTGGCTGGCGAAACTGATCAGGCAACCCGACGGCTGAGCGTCGGCCTGGGTGGTCACGACGAACACCGGGCCGTCCAGCATGGCCATCAGGTCGTCGAACATTTTTCCCACACCGTTTTCCGTGCGATCGGTCGGCCGGCGAGGCCCCTCGCGGTCAGCCCTGACCGCAGGCGGCCAGCACGAGCTCGCGGACCCGGGCCGCGTCGGCCTGTCCGCGAGTGGCCTTCATCACCGCGCCGACGATCGCGCCGGCCGCGGCCACCTTGCCGCCGCGAATCTTCTCGGCGACATCCGGATTGGCGGCCAGCGCCTCGTCGACGGCGGCCTGCGTGACCGAGTCGTCACGCACCAGCGCCAGGCCGCGGGCGGTCATCACCTGCTCGGGTTCGCCCTCCCCGGCCAGCACGCCCTCGACGACCTGGCGGGCCAGCTTGTTCGACAGCTTGCCCTCGTCGACCAGCGCGATCACCGCGGCGACCTGAGCCGGCGTGATGGCCAGCTCGTCCAATTCGATATTGGCCTCGTTGGCCTTCTGCACCAAGAAGTTTCCCCACCAGGCGCGGGCCTGCTCGCTCGACGCGCCGTGCTTGACGGTCTCGGTGACCAGTTCGACGGCGCCGGCGTTGACCAGATCCCGCATGACCTCGTCGGAAACGCCCCACTCCTGCTGAATTCGCTTGCGGCTCAACCACGGTAACTCGGGGATGGTCTGCCGCAGCTCCTCGACCAACTCGCGGCTGGGCGCGACCGGCTCGAGGTCGGGTTCCGGGAAGTAGCGGTAGTCCTCGGCGGTTTCCTTGGTGCGACCGGGGCTGGTGTACCCGGATTCGTGAAAGTGCCTGGTTTCCTGCGTGATCCGCCCGCCGGACACGAGGACGGCGGCCTGGCGCTGCATCTCGTACCGCACGGCAACCTCGACGCTGCGCAGCGAGTTGACGTTCTTCGTCTCGGTCCGCGTCCCGAACTCGGTCGCCCCGGTCGGTTTCAGCGACACGTTGGCGTCACAACGCATTGAACCCTGATCCATCCGGACGTCGGATACGCCCAAGGCGCGCAATAGGTCTCGCAGCGCGGTGACGTAGGACCTGGCGATCTGCGGGGCCCGGGCGCCCGCCCCCACGATCGGCTTGGTGACGATTTCGATCAGGGGGACGCCGGCCCGGTTGTAGTCGATCAGTGACGTCGTCGCGCCGTGGATGCGGCCGGTCTCGCTACCGATGTGGGTGAGCTTGCCGGTGTCCTCCTCCATGTGGGCGCGCTCGATCTCCACCCTCCAGGTGGAGCCGTCTTCGAGCGGCGCCTCAAGGTAGCCGTTGATCGCGATCGGCTCGTCGTACTGCGAAATCTGGTAGTTCTTCGGCATGTCCGGATAGAAGTAGTTCTTCCGGGCGAAGCGACACCAGGGCACGATCTCGCAATTCAGCGCCAGCCCGATCCGGATCGCCGACTCGACCGCGGCCTGGTTGAGCACCGGCAGCGAGCCCGGCAACCCGAGGCACACCGGGCACACCTGGGTGTTGGGTTCGGCGCCGAACGTGGTGGAGCAGCCGCAGAACATCTTGGTCGCGGTGGACAGCTCGACGTGCACCTCGAGGCCGAGCACGGGGTCGAAACGCGCGACGACCTCGTCGTAATCCAGCAGCTCGGGACCGGCGGCAACACTCATGCCGTCGATCGTAGTGGTGATCGCGAGCGCGGCGAAGCCGGGCGACGCGGGTCACCACCCATCGGGGTAGTGGTGATCGCGAGCGCGGCGAAGCCGGGCGAGGCAGGTCACCACCCATCGGCAGCGCTAGAACCCGGGCGGCTTCCGGCGGGCCCCGAGCCGGAGCCCTTGTTCCATGCGCTGGCCGGGGAACATGTCGGCCAGGGTGGCCGCCATCTCCAGGTAGCTGCGCCGGCTTTCCCTGCTGAGCCGATCCAGGCCGATCTCCTTGCCGTCATGCACGTGCCGATCGAACGGCAGCACGACGGTGGCGGCGACGCGGGCGGACAACGCGTCGAGTTCTTTGGCGGCGACGACGGCGACTTTGCCCGCCTCGACATGGTTGATCGCCAGCACGGTCCGCGCCATCAAGCGCTGATATCCCTTGTTGCGCAACAGGTCCAGGGTTGTCCTCGTCTTGCGTATCGCATCGATGGAGGTGCTGGTGACCACCACCAGGGCGCACGACTCCGGCAGCACGGCGTCCATCACAGCCGAATTGACCGCCTTGACACAGTCCACCAGCACCACCGAATAGTGTTTGCGCAGAATCGAAAAAGTCCTGACGACGTCGTGGCGCTCCAGCCGCCAATCGGTGCGCGCGTAGTCCGGCAGCCCGAGCACCTCCAGCCCGAAGCTGTTCATGTAGGTGTGCGCCCGCACATCCGAATAGTGGGTGGCCGCGCCGTCCCGCAACAGGTCGGCGATGCTCAGCGGGTTGCGGCGGCCGTGCCGCTCGGCCAGGTCGCCGGCGTCGATGTCCACGGCGACCACCTTGTCGTCGCGGACGGCGGCGAAGGTGGAGCCCAGTGCCTCGACGACGACGGTCTTGCCGACGCCGCCCTTGAGGTTGAGCACCGCGATGGGGAATGGGCCGCCCAGCGGAGCGCGGATACGATCCCGTAGCTCCTGCTCGTATGCCGAACCTTTGCCGGGACCGATCTTGATTCCGGTAATGCGTCGGACCACGTCTCGCCAGTCAAACCCGGCGGAGTCCTCGGTGTCCTGCGGCTCGAGGCTGTCGAGGGCCGCCCCGCCGACGGTCAGCTCCGGGCGCGACCGCGGCGGGACCCGACGCGCCGGTGCCGGCGCGGTCGGCGGGGGCTGTGGCGGCCGGGGCACCGTGGCAGAAGTCCAATTGGCGTCGTCCCGCCCACGCGGCGGCGGCCGCTGACGGTCTCGCGGGCCCGACCCCGGCTGGTGAACGGCTCCGCGAATCGAACCGCGGTTGCTCATAGCAGACGGTATAACCGCTTCGAGCTGGCGGAAAACCACGAACATCGCGGCCACCTGGCATGAGCTGCCGGGTTCGGCGGCAAATTCAGCCGGTCGTCAATTCGCTGCCACCAACTGTTCGCCGCCGCTTAGCCGAAGAAGGCGGCCGCGTCGTCGTAGCGGCTCTCGGGCACCAGCTTGAGTTGGCGGGTGGCGTCCGCCAGCGACACCCGGCCGATGTCCTGGCCGCGCAGCGAGACCATCTGGCCGTACTCGCCCGCGTGCGCGGCGTCGGCGGCGTTGACGCCGAAGCGCGTCGCCAGCACCCGGTCGTAGGCCGTCGGGGTGCCGCCGCGCTGGACGTGGCCCAGCACGGTCACCCGGACCTCCTTGTTGATCCGCTTCTCCACCTCGGCGCCGAGCTGCGCGGCGACGCCAGTGAACCGCTCATGGCCGAACTCGTCAATCCCGCCCTCGCGCAACGTGATTGAGTCGGCGATCGGCTTGGCGCCCTCCGCGACCACGCAGATGAAGTGCGAATCCCCGCGCTGGAAGCGGCGTTTGACGAGTCGGCACACGTCCTCGACGTCGAAGGGCTGCTCGGGGATCAGCGTCATGTGGGCGCCGGACGCCAGCCCGGCGTTCAACGCGATCCATCCCGCGTGGCGGCCCATCACCTCCACCAGCATCACCCGCTGGTGGGATTCGGCCGTGGAATGCAACCGGTCGATGGCGTCGGTGGCCACCGTCAATGCGGTGTCGTGCCCGAAAGTCACGTCGGTGCAATCGATGTCGTTGTCGATGGTCTTCGGCACGCCGACCACGGGAACGTTCTCCTCGGACAGCCAATGCGCGGCGGTCAGGGTGCCCTCGCCGCCGATCGGTATCAGCACGTCGATGCCGTTGTCGTCCAGGGTCTGCTTGATCTGGTTCAGCCCGGCCCGAAGTTTGTCGGGGTGCACGCGGGCGGTGCCGAGCATCGTCCCGCCCTTGGCGAGCAGGCGGTCGTTGCGGTCGTCGTTTTGCAGCTGGATGCGCCGGTTCTCCAGCAGACCGCGCCACCCGTCCTGGAATCCGACCACCGACGACCCGTATCGCGAGTCGCAGGTGCGCACCACCGCCCGGATGACGGCGTTGAGCCCGGGACAGTCGCCGCCCCCGGTGAGAATTCCGATCCGCATCTGTTCATCTTGCCCGCATGGGCCCCGGATGGCGCGACCAGGCGAAAATTACCGCTAGACGGTGGCCGCGCTCGGCAGTGCTCCGCGGGCCGCCTCGTAGGCGGCGCCCACTCGGTACAGGCGGTCGTCGGCCAACGCGGGCGCCATGATCTGCAGCCCGACCGGCAGGCCGTCGTCCGGGGAGAGCCCCGACGGCACCGACATGCCGCAGTGGCCGGCCAGGTTCAGCGGCAGCGTGCACAGGTCGAACAGGTACATCGCCAGCGGGTCATCGACCTTCTCGCCCAGCGGGAATGCCGTGGTCGGGGTCGCCGGCGAGACCACCACGTCGACGGTTTCGTAGGCCCGATCGAGGTCGCGCGCGATCAGCGTGCGGACCTTCTGCGCCTGGTTGTAGTACGCGTCGTAATAGCCGGCGGACAGCGCGTAGGTGCCGATCATGATGCGCCGCTTGACCTCCGGGCCGAAGCCGGCGGCGCGGGTCAGCGCCATGACCTCCTCGGCGGAATGCGTGCCGTCGTCGCCGACCCGCAGCCCGTAGCGCATCGCGTCGAAGCGGGCCAGGTTGCTGGACACCTCGGACGGCAGGATCAGGTAGTAGGCGGCCAGCGCGTGATCGAAGTGCGGGCAGTCGACTTCGCTGACCTCCGCGCCCAGTTCGGTCAACTGCTCAACCGCCGCCTCGAACGACGTCAGGACACCGGCCTGGTAGCCCTCGCCGCGCAGCTGACGAACGACGCCGACGCGCACGCCGCGCAGATCACCGCCCGCGCCGGCCCTGGCGGCGCCGACGACGTCGGGCACCTCGGCGTCGACGGACGTCGAGTCGCGGACGTCATGCCCGGCGATCACCTGGTGCAGCAGGGCGGTGTCCAGCACCGTGCGCGCGCACGGGCCGCCCTGATCCAGCGACGACGCGCATGCGATCAGGCCGTAGCGCGACACCGTGCCGTAGGTGGGCTTGACGCCGACGGTCGCGGTGAGTGCGGCCGGCTGGCGGATCGAGCCCCCGGTGTCGGACCCGATGGCCAGCGGGGCCTGGAACGCGGCGAGCGCGGCCGCGCTGCCGCCGCCGGAACCTCCGGGCACCCGGGCCAGGTCCCACGGGTTGCGGGTGGGCCCGTAGGCGGAGTTCTCCGTCGACGAGCCCATCGCGAACTCGTCCATGTTGGTCTTGCCCAGGATCGGGATGCCGGCCGCGCGCAACCGCGCGGTGACGGTCGCGTCGTAGGGGGAACGCCAGCCCTCCAGGATCTTGGAGCCGCAGGTGGTGGGCATGTCGACCGTGGTGAACACGTCCTTGAGCGCCAGGGGCACCCCGGCCAGCGCCGACGGCAGCGGCTCGCCGGCGGCCACCGCGTCGTCGACGGCGGCCGCGGCGGCCAGCGCCTCGTCGGCCGCGACGTACAGGAACGCGTGGTACCGGTCGTCGGTCGCCTCGATCTGGTCCAGGCAGGCCCGGGTGATCTCGGTGGACGACAGCTCCCCGGAGGCGACCTGGGCGGCCAGCGTCGCGGCGTCGGAACGGACGATATCGGTCACTCGGCGTCCCCCAGGATCTGCGGCACGGCGAAGCGGCCGTCGACGGCTTCGGGCGCCGCGGCCAGCGCCTCGGCCTGGGTCAGGCACGGCGTCCGCTCGTCCGGGCGGGTGACGTTGACGTCCTTCAGCGGGTTGTCGGTGGCTTCGACGCCGGTGACGTCGACCGATTGGACCTGGCTGACGTGGGTGAGGATGGCGTCGAGTTGGCCGGCAAAGCTGTCCAGCTCGGCGTCGGTCAGCGCCAGCCGGGCCAGCCGGGCAAGGTGCGCCACGTCGTCGCGGGAGATCTGGGACACGACCGGAAAGCCTAGCGGGGTGACGATGCGGCGCGTAGCGCGGCTGAGGAGCCGGGCAATCGGCCCAGCCCGGCGACGATGCGCGCCGCAAAGCGGCGGGAGGAGGAGCCGGGCAATCGGCCCAGTGGGCACCGACGCGGGCTTCACTGCGCCGTCCCAGCCGAAATGCCGCGGATACATTGCTGTGCCAAAGTGTTGGCCGTGCCGTCGTATCTGTTGCGCATCGAGCTAGCCGACCGCCCGGGCAGCCTGGGCTCGCTGGCCGTCGCGCTCGGTTCGGCGGGCGCCGACATCCTGTCGCTCGACGTGGTGGAGCGCAGCTCGGGTTATGCGATCGACGACCTGGTCATCGAGCTTCCGCCGGGGGCGATGCCGGACCGGCTGATCACCGCCGCGGAATCACTGCCCAACGTCCGGGTGGACAGCGTCCGCCCGCACACCGGGCTGCTGGAGGCGCACCGCGAGCTGGAGCTTCTCGACCACGTCGCCGCCGCCGGCGATGACGCGTCGAGGCTGAAAGTCCTAGTCAACGAGGCTCCCAAGGTGCTGCGGGTCAGCTGGTGCACGGTGTTGCGCAGTTCGCAGGGGGAACTGGAACGCCTCGCCGACAGCCCCGGGTGCCCGGAAACCAAGGCCGATTCCGCCCCCTGGCTGCCGATCGAACGCGCGGCGGCACTGGACCATACCGCCGAGTGGGTGCCGCAGGCGTGGCGCGACATGGACACCACGATGGTCGCGGCGCCGCTGGGCGACCCGCACACCGCGGTGGTGCTGGGCCGTCCGGGGCCGGAATTCCGCCCGTCGGAGGTCGCCCGGCTGGGCTATCTGGCCGGCATCGTCGCGACGATGCTGCGCTGAGGCGTTCAGGTCAGCGGGGTCAGCAACAGCCGGGAACCCATCCCAACCGTGCGGGCCAGCCCCGCGGCATAAGCGTCGAACAACCCGCTGACCCGTCGCAGCTCCCACATCGTCTGCACGGTCAGCCACGCGAAATCGCGGGCCTTCGCGATGTCCCACGAGGTGATCAGGTGCGCGACCGGCTCGAGGTGATCGTCGATCGACCTTTCCAGGTCGTCGAGGAAGGACCGGCGGATCTCGGCCTCGACGCTGGCGAGGACGTCGTTGATGGTCTCGTAGTCCGCGTGTACGCCCGCGCTGTCCGGCGAGCACCGGCGCGCGGCGCACGTGGCGATCACGGCGAGCGGCAGGTCGTGCTCGATGTGCGCGTTCATGCCGGCAAGCGCGAATTGAATCGGCAGGATTCCCTTGGTGTCTCGGGCGGCGAACAGCGGCGCCCACGCCTTGGGCTTGGCCCCGGCGGCGTCGTATGCGTCGAACCAGTAACCGGCGAAGCGGACGTCGAGCTCGGTGACGAACGCGTCGTCGTGGAACACGCCCTTCGTGGCGAGCCGGTCCGCCATCATCTCGGTCACTCGCAGATAGACGCCGTTGAACACCTCGGCACCGTCATCGGACGGCAGTTGTGCCGCGATGGCCCGCATGCGCGCGACCACGTCGGCAACGGAGTTCGGGCTCACCCGCCCATCACATCAGATGCGGCGAGCGACCGCTCGATGTCGGCAACCAGGTCGTCGGTGTCTTCGATGCCCAGCGAGAGGCGCGCGAATCCGGCGGCGACGCGGTCGCCCCACCGCGCCCGGCGGTCCACCGAGGTGTGGATGCCGCCGAAGCTGGTGGACGCGATCAGCAGCTCGGACCCGTTTACCAGTGCCCGCACCGCGGCTGCGTCGGCCAACTCGAATGAGACCAGGGACCCGAACCGCCGCATCTGCGCGACGGCCACGGGGTGCGACGGGTCCTCGGCCAGCCCCGGGTAACGCACGGCTCGCACCGCAGGATGGCCGGCCAGCATCGTCGCCACCGCTTGCGCATTCCGGCACTGGCGGTCGAACCGCAGCCCGGCGCTTCCCAGGCTGCGCAGCAGTAGCCACGCCTCGAAGCCGCCGAGGATCGCACCGGCGAGCAGCCGATGGCGTTCGACGGCGGCGATCAACGCGGGCTGGTTGGTCGCCACGTAACCGGCCAGCAGGTCACTGTGCCCCGAGAGCCCCTTGGTGGCGCTGGCCACCACCAGGTCGGCCCCCAACGCCAGGGGGCACTGACCGAAAGGTGTAGCCGCGGTGTTGTCGACGACCAACCGCGCCCCGCGAGCGCGGCAGATGGTGGCCAACCGCCGCAGGTCGATCACATCCAGCGCGGGGTTGGTGGGGGTTTCGGCCAGTACCACGTCGGCCCCGGCGGCCGCGTCGTAGATTTGCGAACTCGACGCCTCGATCACCGAAACGCCCGCGGGCGCAAGGTGTTCCGTCGCATATTGGCGCACCTGATAGTAGCCGTCGGCAGGCACCACCAAGGCCGACCCGGGACGGGCCAGTGCGCACAGTGCGGCACCGATGGCCGCCATGCCCGAGCTGAACACCACCGCGCCGGCCGCTCCCTCCAGCGCGGCGAGGACCGATTCCACTTGCCGCCAGGTCGCATTGGAACTGCGGCCGTAGGTATCGAGATCAGCGGCTTCGTCGGCCGACAGGTGATAGGTGGAGGCCAGCACCGCCGGCGGCGCCACCGGCCGGCCGGGGACGGCCGGGGAGCTTACGGCCTTGACGCTGCGCGTCGAATCGCCGTACGGACTGCTCACTCGTCAGCCCCGGAAGGCCCGTCGGCCAACAACTTTCGGAATCCGTCTTCGTCGAGGATCGGCACACCCAACTCCACCGCCTTGTCGTACTTGGAGCCCGGCGAGTCGCCGGCGACGACGTAGTCGGTCTTCTTCGACACCGATCCCGCGGCCTTGCCGCCGCGCGACACGATCGCCTCCTTGGCGTCGTCGCGCGAAAAACCCGCCAGCGAACCGGTGACCACGATCGTCAGGCCCTCGAGGGTGCGCGGCACGCTCGCGTCGCGTTCGTCGGCCATCCGCACCCCGGCGGCCCGCCATTTGTCGACGATCGCCCGGTGCCAGTCGACGGTGAACCATTCGGTCACCGCGGCGGCGATCGTCGGGCCGACGCCCTCGACCGCGGCCAGCTGCTCGGTGGACGCGTCCTCGATCGCCTGCAGGTCCCCGAATTCGGTGGCCAGCGCACGGGCGGCCGTCGGGCCCACGTGCCGGATCGACAACGCCACCAGCACCCGCCACAGCGGCTTTCCCTTGGCCACACCGAGATTCGCCAACAAACGCGCGCCGTTGGCCGACAACCCGCCGGCCTTCGTCCGGAACAGCTCGGTTTGCAACAGGTCGTCCTCGCTGAGGGTGAACAGGTCGCCCTCGTCGGCGATCACGCCGGCCTGCAGCAGCGCGGTGGCGGCCTCGTAACCCAGCCCCTCGATATCCAGCGCGCCGCGGCCCGCGACGTGAAAAACCCGCTCCCGCAACTGCGCCGGGCACGACCGCGCGTTGGGGCAGCGGATGTCGGCGTCGCCCTCCTTGGCCGGGGCGAGCGGAGTGCCGCATTCGGGACACGTTGTGGGCATGACGAATTCGCTTTCCGAGCCGTCGCGCAGGTCGACGATCGGACCGAGCACCTCCGGGATGACGTCGCCGGCCTTGCGAATCACCACGGTGTCGCCGATCAACACGCCCTTGCGCTTGACCTCGGCGGCGTTGTGCAGCGTGGCCAGCCCCACCGTCGACCCGGCCACCTTGACCGGCGTCATGAACGCGAACGGTGTGACGCGCCCGGTCCGGCCGACGTTGACGCGGATGTCCAGGAGCTTGGTCTGCACCTCCTGCGGCGGGTACTTGTACGCGATCGCCCACCGCGGCGCCCGTGAGGTCGAGCCCAGCCTCCGCTGCAGCGCCACATCGTCGACTTTGACTACCACACCGTCGATTTCGTGATCCACGTCGTGGCGGTGTTCGCCCCAGTAGGTGATGCGCTCCAGCGCGCCCGCCACGTTTTCCACCCGGGTGGTGTGCTCGGAGACGGGCAGGCCCCATGCGCCCAGCGCCAGGTAGGCGTCGTGCAGCGTGGCCGGGCGAAAGCCCTCCGTGTGTCCCACCCCGTGACAGATCATCCGCAGCCTGCGCCGCGCGGTGACCGCGGGGTCCTTTTGGCGAAGGGAGCCCGCGGCGCTGTTGCGCGGGTTGGCGAAGGGCGTCTTGCCGTCCTCGACCAGCGCGGCGTTGAGCGCCTCGAAGTCCGCGAGGCGGAAGAACACCTCGCCCCGGACCTCGAGCACCTTGGGTACGGGGTAGTCCTTGCCGGCCGTCAGCCGTTCCGGGACGTCGTCGATGGTTCTGGCGTTCAGCGTGACGTCCTCGCCGGTGCGTCCGTCGCCCCGCGTCGCCGCCCGGACCAGGCGACCGTCGCGGTACACCAGCGACAGCGCGACGCCGTCGATCTTGAGCTCACACAGGTAGGGCACGTCGTCGCCGACCTCGGCGCGCACGCGCGCGGCCCACAGCTCGAACTCCTCGGCGCTGAAGACGTTGTCCAGGGACAGCATTCGCTCGAGGTGCTCGGCCTCGGTGAAATCGGTGGCGAAGCCGGCCCCGCCGACGAGCTGGGTCGGCGAGTCGGGCGTGCGCAGCTCGGGGTGCTGCTCCTCGAGCGCTTCGAGGCGCTTCAGGAGCTGGTCGAACTCCGCGTCGGAGATGACCGGGGCGTCGCGCACGTAATAACGAAACTGGTGTTCGCGCACCTCGTCGGCCAGTTCTTGCCATTGCCGCCGAACGTCGGGCGCTAGGGAGTCAGCTTCTGCCGAAGTCACCTTCGCAGGCTATCGAAGGGCGCCGACGGCCGACTGCGACACCTCAGTCACATCGGCCACACCCGTCTCTCCGAGAGCCGGCACCCCATGTGCCCGCCTCACAGCGACTATTCGCGGGCCCGACGCCGGCCGAGTCAGGAGTCGCTGTGAGGCGGGCACTACGGCACATCCCTCCGAGCTGTGACCGGAGTGACTCACTCCTCTTCCACGTACGCCCGCAATCTCTCCACCGCGGCGTCCCAGCGCCGCGACAGCTGGTCGAGGTAGTCGCTGGCCCGGGCCAGCGGTTCGGTCCGCACGGTCCAGACCCGCTCGCGACCCCGGCGGGCGCTGCTGACCAGCCCGGCGTTCTCCAGCAGCGCCAGGTGCTTGCTGGCGGCCTGCCGTGTGACCGGAATAGCTTGCGTGACTTGCGATGTCGAGCTCGGCCCGACGTCGCAGAGTCGCACGATGATGCGCAGCCGATTCGCGTCCCCCAGCGCGTCGAACAGCGGCGCGCCGACGGCGCTCATACCCGGGTGCCCTCCAGATACCGGCGCACGAGATCGGTCTGGATGGCCCATCCCTCGGAGTTCGCCTCGAACGCGGAAGCGCGACGCGCCGCCGGGATGGCGTCGAAACCAGACTCGGTGATCGTGAGCAGCACACCCTCGGGCGTCTCGGCGAGCGTGAACTCGACCAGCGTGGTCGGCTCGTCTTCGACATCCGGCTCGCCCGCGCACGGCTGCCAGCGGTAGGCGAACCGCCGCTTGGGCTCGATCGCGACGATCTGCCAGGTGCTCTTGACGCCGGCGTGCGGCTCCTGGCGCTTGGCGACCTCCTCATCGACGGTGGTCGGGGTGATGGTCGCGCCGATCGGCGCTCCCTCGACGAAAGGCCCGTCGAAGCGGACGCCGAACCAGCGCCCGAACTGCTCGGCGTCCGTGATGGCCCGCCACACCCGGTCCAGCGGCGCGCGCAACACGACTTGCTTCTGAATTCGATCAGTACTCATATGCAACCTCCTGATTGCCTATCAGGCTGTCACAACCCGACGCGAAGCGCAACCAATTGGTTGCCTATTCGATGGCGTCCGGGTCTTCGGCGAACGCCTCGGCGGCCTTGCGGGCGAGCTCGATCGCGGTCCGGGCCCACTGCGGCGTCGCGCCCGCCAGGCCACACGCGGGCGTCACGCCGATGCGATCGCGCAACGCCGAACGGCCGAATCCGAGCCGATCGGTCACCGCGACGACAGCGGCGGCCGCCTCCTCGGCTGAGGGCCGCTTTGGCGGCGCCGTCGCCGGGACCACGCCCAGCGCGACGGTGCGGCCCGACTCCACGAAGGCCGCGATGCCGTCCAGGTCCTCGGCGCGCAGCGTGCCGGCGTCCACGGATACGCCACCAATCCCGCTGCGCTGCAACAGATCCCACGGCAACGCCGGCGCGCAGCTATGCAGCAGCACGGCCGCGCCGACGGTCGCGGCGCACGTGTCGAGCAGTCCCAGGGCAACGGCCTCGTCGAGCGGGGCCACCGGGCTCAGCGACGTCACCCCGCTCAGCTGACCGCCCAACGCCGCCGGCAGCGACGGCTCGTCGAACTGCACCACCACCGGCGTATCGAGGCGGCGGGCGAGCGAAGAACGGTGCGCCGCAACGCCTTCGGCCAGTGACGCCGCCAGGTCGCGCACGGCACCAGGGTCGGTGATGGCCCGGTGCCCGTTGGCGAGCTCGAGCCCGGCGGCCAGGGTGATCGGCCCGGGGGCCTGCATCTTGACAACGCGCTCACTGCCGCGCAGGCCCGCCGTCTCCCAGGCCTCCTCCAGCGCGTCCATGTCTTCGTCGAGGAGGCTGACGGCGCGCCGCGTCACGGCGCCGGGCCGGGCGACGATGCGATAGCCGCGCGGCACCGTGTCGATCGCGACGTCGACCAGCAGCGCGCCGGCCCGCCCGAACAGGTCGGCACCGACTCCGCGGGCCGGTAGCTCGACGATGTGGGCCAGCGCGCCCGCCAGCTCGCCGACCACCACCGCGGCGGCCTCGCGCGCCGCGGTGCCGGGCCACGATCCGACGCCGCTGCCCGTCGCGAACGGATGCGCCAAAACACTCACCGGCCAACCGTATTCGACGTCGCTTGGCGCGCCGGTCGCGAGGGGTGTTGCGGCGGGGTAGGTTCTAGCCGAGAAGGGTGCAAACGGTGGGGCGTAGAGCGAGGTTCACCAGGCCGCTGCTGTTGATGGGCGCGGTGCTGCTGGCGGCGGCGTGCACCCGGGTGGTGGGCGGCACCGCCCTCCCGGGATTCGGGCCCGCCGCCAAGGGCGTCCAGGGCGTGAACGTCGACACGATCCTGCTGGATCAGTCCCGGATGCGGGCCATCACCGGCGCGGGCGAGCACCTGACGATCATTCCCTCGATGGACGGCACCCGCCCGGTGGACATCGACGCGCTCGCCGAGGCCACGCCGGCCGAGTGCCGGTTCCTCTATGCCGAAACGGCGACCTTCGGCCCCGACATCGAGGAGTTTCACAAGACCACCTTCCAGGACCCGCCCGACGGGGCGCTGATCTCCGAGGGCGCCGCCGCCTACCAGGACGTCGACACCGCGCGACGGGCGTTCAGCGCCCTGGTCGGCTCCGTCCGCGGCTGCGCGGGCGGCTCGGCGGGCGAGTCGTTGGTCGGCGGGTGGACCGCCGACGCAACATCGCTGCACCTCGGACCCGGCGGGTGCGGCCGCGACTACCGGGTGCTGAAGGTGGCCATGGTGGAGGTCACGTTCTGCGGCTTCGCGCAATCGGTGTCGGACATCGTGATGACGAACATTGCGGCCAACATTCCGGGCTAGCTCACCAGTGCGCCGTCGCCATCAGCTCGAAGTTGGGGTGGCCGTACTTGACCCACATCGCCACGTGCAGGGCCGTCATAGCCGCCGACACCGCCAGGGCCGCGATCGCCAACCCGAAGCCGTTCTGCCCGCGGTGCTTGACCTGATGCAGCGCGACGACGGCAAAGATGCTGCTCAGCAGCGGGCTGCCGTACATGCCCATGAGGCTCAGCACGAAGGCCGCAATAGCCAAGGCGTTGGTCTGGACGGACGATTCCTCACGCGCCGCGACTTGCTGGGTGCTCATGTCTGTTGCTCCTTTCCTGGCTGTCACGGAAAGGATCGGAAACCGCCCTTGGCGGATCCTTGATGAATCCTTGAGGCGCTCGGCGCGGGCGCTCAGCGCGCGGAATCAGCGCGACGTGCCGGCGATCGTGGCGCTGCCCAGCACCTCGTCGCCGTCGGGATCCGGTCGGTACAGCACCAGCGTCTGCCCGGCCGCCACGCCCCGCAGCGGGACGCGCAGCCGAACGACGAGCTCGTCGCCGACCAGTTCGGCCACGGCGCCGACCGTCTCGCCGTGCGCCCGGACCTGGACCACGCACTCGACGGGCCCGTCCAGCGGGGCCCCCGCGGTAAAGACCGGCGACCGCCCGACCAGGCCGTGCACGTCGAGGTCGGCCGCCTCCCCGACCTCGACCGTCGACGTCTCGGCGTCGATCGACGTCACGTAGCGCGGGCGCCCGTCGGGCCCCGGGCCGGCGATGCCCAGCCCCTTGCGTTGCCCGATGGTGAAACCGTGCACCCCGTCGTGGGTGGCCAGCACCGCCCCGTCGGCGGTCACGACGGCGCCGCGGCGCACCCCGATGCGCTCCCCAAGGAAGGCCCGGGTGTCCCCGGACGGGATGAAGCAGATGTCGTGGCTGTCCGGCTTGTCGGCGACGGCCAACCGGCGCCGGGCGGCCTCGGCCCGGATTTCGGGCTTGGGGGTGTCCCCGATCGGGAACGCCGCGTGCCGCAACTGCTCGGCGGTCAGCACGGCCAGCACGTAGGACTGGTCCTTGTCCCGGTCGACGGCGCGGCGCAGCCGCCCGCCGGACAGCCGCGCGTAGTGGCCGGTGGCCACCGTGTCGAAGCCCAGCGCAACGGCCTTCGCCGACAGGGCCGAGAACTTGATTCGCTGATTACACCGCACGCAGGGGTTGGGGGTCTCGCCGCGCGCGTACGACTCGACGAAATCGTCGATCACGTCCGCCTTGAATCTCTCGGCGAAATCCCATACGTAGAAAGGGATTCCGAGCACGTCGGCGACGCGGCGCGCATCCGAGGCGTCTTCTTTGGAACAGCAGCCGCGTGAGCCGGTGCGCAGCGTGCCCGGCGCCGAGGACAGCGCCAGGTGCACCCCGACCACGTCGTGCCCGGCGTCGACCATGCGGGCGGCGGCGACGGACGAATCGACGCCGCCACTCATCGCGGCGAGGACCTTCACTTACGGCGCCCCCGCGGCGGCCAGCGCGGCCCGCCGGGCGCGGTCCACGGCGCCGGGCAGCACCCGCAGCACCGCATCCACGTCGGCATCAACGCTGGTGTGCCCCAACGACAGTCGCAACGACCCGCGCGCGCTCGCCGGGTCGGCGCCCATCGCGACCAGCACGTGCGACGGCTGCGCCACACCGGCGGTGCAGGCCGAGCCGGTCGAGCACTCGATCCCGTTGGCGTCCAACAGCATCAACAGCGCGTCGCCCTCGCAACCGCGGAACGTGAAGTGGGCGTTGCCGGGCAGCCGCAGAGGGTCGCGGGCGCCGTTGAGGCTGACGTCGTCGATGCCGGACAGCACGCCCTCGACCAGGCGATCACGCAACGTCCGCAGCCGCCCGCTGTGGGCCTCGAGGCCGTCCACCGCGATCCGGGCCGCCGCCGCCATGCCGACGGCGCCGACGACATCCGGTGTGCCGGAACGGATGTCGCGCTCCTGGCCGCCGCCGTGCGACAGCGGCACGCAGGCGACGTCGCGGCGCAGCAGCAGCGCCCCCACGGCGGGCGGACCGCCGAACTTGTGCGCGGTCACGCTCATCGCCGAAAGACCGCTGGCCGCGAAGCCAACGGGCAGCTGCCCCACCGCCTGAACCGCATCGCTGTGCATCGGGACGCCGAATTCGGCGGCGACGGCCGCGAGTTCGGCGACCGGCATCACGGTGCCGACCTCGTTGTTGGCCCACATCACCGACACCAGCGCGACGTCGTCGTGGCCTTGCAGCGCCTCGCGCAGCGCGGCCGCCGACACCGAGCCATCGGCCGCGGTGGGCAGCCAGGTCACCTCCGCGCCTTCGTGCTCGACGAGCCAGTTCACCGAGTCCAGCACCGCGTGGTGTTCCACCTCACTGGCGATGATGCGCCGGTGCGACGGATCGGCGCCGCGGCGGGCCCAATAGATGCCCTTGACGGCCAGGTTGTCGCTCTCGGTGCCGCCCGCGGTGAAGATGACCTCCGACGGGCGCGCGCCCAGTTTGTCGGCGATCAGCTCCCGGGACTCCTCGATGCGCCGCCGCGCCGCCCGCCCGCTGGTGTGCAGCGAGGACGCGTTGCCGACGGTGCCGAGCGCGGCCGTCATCGCCTCGATGGCGGCGGGGTGCATCGGGGTGGTGGCGGCGTGGTCGAGATAAACCATGACGCGCCCCACGATACCTGCAGGTCTGTATAGCTAACCCACCAGCACGTGGCGGCGCCGGGGGCGCTGCGGCACTCCCACACCGACCGCCGACTCGCAGCGGCGGGCCAGCGCCCGCCGATCGGTGCCCGGCAGCTGCAGGGATTCCACGTGAACGTGCGCCAGGGTGCGGCGCACGGCCAGCAATCGGCACATCGACCGCCACAGGGTGTCGTCACCGACGAAGGCGGGAGCGGTCGAAACTCCGCCGTCGACGTGGTGGTAGGTCAACCGCAGCGGTTGCACCGGGCGGCCGGCATCGATCGCGGCCTGGAACATCGCCGGGTAGAACGAGCCGCAGGCCACCCCGCACCACGTGGTGCCCTCCGGGAATGCCACCACGGTCTGACCGGCCTGCAGCCGCTGCGCGACGGTCTCGACCACCCAGGGCAGCCGCCGCAGGTTGGCCCGCTCGATGGGAATGATCTTGAGCAGGCGCACCGACAGAGCACCGAACAAGTCGGCGCGGGCCACGAACGAGCCGGGCAGCACCGAGCCGATGGCGAACACGTCCAGCCAGGACATGTGGGGGCTGACCACCAGGACCCCGCGCAGGTTGCGGATCGGACTGCCGGACACGCTGATCCGGACGCCGAAACAGCGCAGCAGCACCCGGCAGCAGAACCGTTGCACACGCGCCCGGCCCGGCAGCGGCACCAGCGCCAGCGGCACCACCGGCACCAACAGCAGCGCCAGCATGACCCGAAGCGTCACCCGCAGCACCACCCGCCACCGCGACGACGCGGGGCCCACCCGCACACAGCTGCTGTCGCACGTCGCGCGTGGCAGCCAGGCGTGGGCGGCGGGGGCGTTCACTGCGCGCCGCCCACCATTTCGGAAGCCGCCGACACCGACCGCAGCCGCTTGAGATATCGGGTATCGGCGCGTCGCTTGTCCAGCAGGACGCAGAAGTCGCCGACACCGAAGTCCGGGTCGTGCGCGGGCTCGCCGCAGACCTGGGCGCCGAGCCTCAGGTAGCCGCGCATCAGCGGCGGCACCGAGGGCCGCGGCGGCGCGGGCATGTCGTCGAGGGCCCGCCCGGCCACCCGCACGGGGCGGTGGGGATGCACCCGGTACTGCGGCGGCGCGGCATGGCGGTTCAGGATGAAGTCGCGCACCCCGCGCAGTTGGCTGCCGGGAGCGTCCCCGTCCGACTCGTCGCCGATGGGCACGGACACGCAGCCGGTCACGTAGTCGTAGCCGTAGCGATCCAGATAGGCCAGGATGCCCGCCCACATCAGCAGCACGACGCCGCCGTTGCGGTGACCGTCGCGAACCACCGCGCGTCCCATCTCCACCAACGACGGCCGCAGCGGGTCGAAGGCGCGAACGTCGAATTCCGTTGCGGTGTAAAGCCCTCCGGCCGCGATGGCCCCGGTGGGTGCCAGCATCCGGTAGCAACCCACCAGCTCGCCGGTGTCGTCGTCGCGCACCAACAGGTGGTCGCAGTATTCGTCGAACCTGTCGACGTCGAGGTCCTCGGCACCGGTGGTCGGCAGGGCGAAACCCGGCGTGCTGGTGAATACGTCGTACCGGAGCCGCTGCGCCGCCTCGATCAAAGTGGGATCGGTGGACAGCAACAGCGAATAGCGCGGCCCGGCCGAGCTGTTCGCCGCGCCGTCCGGCGCGTCGGCGGCTATCAGGACAGAAGCAATGCTCATGGGAAACAACGTGGCGCAACCGATGAGCTAGTCGGCATCGACGCTGTGACGTGTCGGTGCACGTCAGATGACGAAATATCGCGGAATTTCGCCCTAATTGACCGCGCGGTTAACGGACGCAGGACCGCGGGTGCCGCCGCAGCGGCACGAATTGCTCGTCACCGCAAGCGAAACGCCGGGCGTCATCCCGGGATCGCTTGCCGCGCTTGGATTCTCGGCCGGACGTTATCCGCCCGCGGGCGAAATCAGCCCTTGCGGGCCTTGATCGCGTCGGTCAGCTGCGGGGCGACCTTGAACAGGTCGCCCACCACGCCGTAGTCGGCGATCTCGAAGATCGGCGCCTCTTCGTCCTTGTTGACCGCGACGATGGTCTTCGACGTCTGCATACCGGCCCGGTGCTGGATCGCCCCCGAGATGCCCAGCGCGATGTAGAGCTGCGGCGACACCGTCTTGCCGGTCTGGCCGACCTGGAACTGGCCCGGGTAGTAGCCGGAGTCGACGGCGGCGCGCGACGCGCCGACGGCGGCGCCCAGCGAGTCGGCCAGCGCCTCGACCACGCTGAAGTTCTCCGCGCTGCCGACGCCGCGACCGCCGGAGACCACGATGGTGGCCTCCGTCAGCTCCGGGCGGTCACCGGCGACCGCGGGCTCGCGGGAGGTGATCTTGGTGGCGTTCTCCGCGGGCGCGGGCACCTCGACGGTGACCTCTTCACCGGCGCCGGCCTGCGGCTCGGCGTCGACCGCACCGGCGCGGACCGTGATGATCGGGGTGTCGCCGTTGGCCTGCGCCTCGACGGTGAACGCGCCACCGAAGATGGAGTAGGTGGCCTTGTTGCCTTCCTTGACCTCGATTACGTCGACCAGCAGGCCGGAGCCGAGTCGGGCCGCGAGCCGGCCCGCGATCTCCTTGCCGTCGGCATTGGCGGCCAGCAGCACGGCCGCGGGCGAGCTGGATTCGGCAATCGACGCCAGCACGTCGATGACCGGGGTGAGCAGGTACTTGTCGACGTCGTCGGACTCGGCGATGTAGATCTTGGCGGCGCCCGCCTCCTTCAGGCCGTCGACCAGCGGCGCCGCCGTGCCCGGCGCGCCGACCACGACGGCGGACGGCTCGCCCAGCGCGCGGGCGGCGGTGATCAGTTCGGACGTGACCTTCTTCAGCGCGCCTTCGGCGTGCTCGACCAACACCAGTACTTCAGCCATGGGTTATTTCGCTCTTCTCGTCTGTGGTTTCGTGCTCGTGCTAGATGATCTTCTGGGCGACCAGGTACTGGGCGACCTGGTTGCCGCCCTCGCCCTCGTCGGTGACCTTCTCGCCCGCGGTCTTCGGCGGCTTCGGCGTCGACGACAGCACGGTCGAGCCGGCGTTGGCCAGGCCCACCTCGTCGCTCTCGACGCCGATCTCGGCCAGGGTCAGCACCGTGACCTCTTTCTTCTTGGCGGCCATGATGCCCTTGAAGGACGGGAAGCGCGGCTCGTTGATCTTCTCCGTCACGCTGACCACCGCGGGCAGGGTGGCCTCGAGCGTGAACACGCCGTCGTCGGTCTCGCGTTCGCCGGTGACCTTGCCGCCCTCGATGGACAGCTTGCGCAGGTGGGTCAGCTGCGGCAGGCCGAGGTACTCGGCGATGACGGCGGGCACCGCGCCGCCCGTGCCGTCGGTGGCCTCGTTGCCCGCGATGACGAGCTCGGTGCCCTCGATGGTGCCCAGCGCGCGCGCCAGGGCCCAGGCGGTCTGGATCAAGTCCGAGCCGTGCATGCCGTCGTCCTTGAGGTGGACGGCCTTGTCGGCGCCCATCGACAGGGCCTTGCGGATCGCCTCGGTGGCCCGCTCGGGCCCGGCGGTCAGCACCGTCACGGACCCGTCGACGCCGTCGGCGGTTTCCTTCTCCCTGATCTGCAGCGCCTCTTCCACGGCGCGCTCGTTGATCTCGTCCAGCACCGCGTCGGCGGCCTCGCGGTCCAGCGTGTAGTCGCCGTCGGTGAGCTTGCGCTCCGACCAGGTGTCTGGGACCTGCTTGATCAGGACCACGATGTTCGTCATGAGTCTGGTTCGTCCTCCTCGAAGGGGTCACGCAGCGCTCGACTGCGGACCTCGGCCACGCACATTAAAAGACTGCACGGTGTGTTACCGGCGGGTAACTTTGTGCGGTCTGCTCTCACACCATAGCGGGTCGTAGTGCAGGTTCTTTCGGCCCGTCTGTCCCTTCCGGCCGGGGTGCCCACTTCGCCGGTTCGCGAATCGGACACTTCGCGTTAGCCTGCCTATTCAATGAGCGCATTCCTCCCCGACGTCCCCTCGGACGCGCCCGGCCCGCAGGCATCGGCCCCTGCAGCGGTCGATGCGGTGTTGACGCTGACGGGCGAGCGCACCATCCCGGACCTGGACATCGAGAACTACTGGTTTCGCCGGCATCAGGTCGTCTACCAGCGGCTTGCGCCGCGCTGCGCGGGCGCGGACGTGCTCGAGGCGGGGTGCGGCGAGGGTTACGGCGCCGACCTGATCGCGGCCGTCGCGCGCCGTGTCGTCGCGGTGGACTACGACGCGGTCGCGGTGGCCCACGTCCGCAACCGCTACCCCCGTGTCGAGGTCATGCAGGCCAACCTCGCGGAGCTGCCGCTGCCCGACGCGTCGATGGATGTTGTGGTGAACTTCCAAGTCATCGAGCACCTGTGGGATCAGCCACAATTCGTCGCCGAGTGTGCCCGGGTGCTGCGGCCCTCGGGGCTGCTGATGGTGTCCACCCCTAACCGGATCACGTTCTCACCCGGCCGCGACACCCCGGTAAACCCGTTTCACACCCGCGAACTCAACGGCGACGAGCTGACCGAGCTGCTCGTCGACGCGGGCTTTTGCGACGTCGCCGTCTGCGGGCTGTTTCACGGCCCGCGCCTGCGGGAGATGGACGCGCGCCACGGCGGGTCGATCATCGACGCGCAGATCCGTCGGGCGGTTGCAGACGCGCCGTGGCCGCCCCAACTGGCCGCCGACGTCGCCGCGGTCACCTGCGACGACTTCGACCTCCTCGACGCCGGCGACCGCGACATAGATGAAAGCCTGGACCTGATCGCGATCGCGGTGCGGCCGTGAGCGCCCCGCACGTTCCCGGCATGTTCACGCTGGTGCTGCACACCCACCTGCCGTGGCTGGCCCACCACGGCCGCTGGCCGGTCGGCGAGGAATGGCTGTACCAGTCCTGGGCGGCGGCCTACCTGCCGCTGCTGCGGGTGCTGCGCACGCTGGCCGACGAGGATCGGCACGGCCTGGTCACGCTGGGCGTCACGCCGGTGGTCAACGCCCAGCTCGACGACCCGTACTGCCTCGACGGCATGCATCACTGGCTCGCGAACTGGCGGCTGCGGGCAACCGAAGCCGCCAGCGTGCGCTCGGCCCGCGGCTCGAAGTCGGCGGACTACCAGTCCTGCACGCCGGAAGCGTTGCGGGCCTTCGGAATTCGCGAATGCGCCGAGGCCGACGAGGCGCTGGACGACTATGCCACCCTGTGGCGGCACGGCGCCAGCCCGCTGCTGCGCGCCCTGATCGACGCGGGCACGGTGGAGTTGCTCGGCGGGCCGCTGGCCCACCCGTTCCAGCCGCTGCTGAACCCGCGGCTGCGCGAGTTCGCGCTGCGCGAGGGCCTCGCCGATGCGCAGCATCGCCTGGCGCACCTCCCGACCGGCATCTGGGCGCCCGAATGTGCCTACGCCCCAGGCATGGAACACGACTACGCCGCCGCCGGGGTCACGCACTTCATGGTCGACGGCCCGTCGCTGCACGGCGACACCGCGCTGGGCCGGCCCGTCGGCAACACCGACGTGGTCGCGTTCGGGCGCGACCTGCAGGTCAGCTACCGAGTGTGGTCGCCGAAATCCGGCTACCCCGGTCACGCCGCCTACCGCGACTTCCACACCTACGACCACCTGACCGGGCTGAAGCCGGCCCGGGTCACCGGGCGCAACGTGCCGTCGGAAGGCAAGGCACCCTACGATCCCGAGCGCGCCGACCGCGCGGTCGACGCCCACGTCGCCGACTTCGTCGACGTGGTCCGCAGCCGGCTGTGCAGCGAATCAGAACGCATCGGGCGCCCCGCCCACGTCGTCGCCGCCTTCGACACCGAGCTGTTCGGGCACTGGTGGTACGAGGGCCCGACGTGGCTGGCGCGCGTGCTGCGGGCCCTGCCCGCCGCCGGCGTGCGCGTCGGCACGCTGCGCGACGCGATCGACGGCGGATTCGTCGGCGCCGCGGTCGCGCTGCCGCCGAGCTCGTGGGGCTCGGGCAAAGACTGGCAGGTATGGGCCGGCGAGAAGGTGGCCGACCTGGTGCAGCTCAACAATGAGGTGGTCGACACGGCGCTGAGCACGGTCGACAAGGCCCTGTCACAAACGGCGTCGCTGGACGGGCGGCTGCCCCGCGATCACGTCGCCGACCAGATCCTGCGCGAGACCCTGCTCACCGTGTCCAGCGACTGGCCGTTCATGGTCAGCAAGGACTCGGCCGCCGACTACGCCCGCTACCGCGCGCACCTGCACGCGC
>NZ_LZKK01000044.1 GCF_001672815.1 Mycobacterium sp. E796
GAGGCGCGCACCGAGGTTCGCGCACCGCTGGACGCCTCAGAGCCCGACACCGTGCCGGGCGAGTTGCGGGACGTGGTGCTGGCCATCGTCCGGGAGCGCCCGCTCGTACCCGTCGCCCGGATCAGCACCGAACGCGAGACCCAGGTCCTCTACGGCGCGGACGGGGCGGCGCTGGCCGAGTTCAGCAACGACCACGTCACCGCATGGGCGGCCGGCGACCCCGACGCGCAGCCCGCCGAACAGGAGTGGCGCGAGTGGGAACTCGAGCTCGCCGAGGGCAACGGCGCGGCCGACGCCGAGCTGCTGAGCCGGTTGAGCAACCGGTTGCTGGACGCCGGTGCCGCGCCCGCCGGTCACGCCTCCAAGCTGGCCCGCGTGCTCGGCACGCCGGCGCGTCCCGACGGCGCGGCCGAGCCGGCCGACCCGGTGCACCGGGCGGTGGCCGAGCAGGTCGGCGAGCTGCTGGTGTGGGATCGGGCGGTGCGCGCCGACGCCTACGACGCGGTGCACCAGATGCGGGTGACCATCCGCAAGATCCGCAGCCTGCTGGCCGACTCCGGTGACTCGTTCGGGTTGTCGGAGAACGCGTGGATCCTCGACGAGCTCCGCGAGCTGGGCAACGTGCTGGGCGCGGCCCGCGACGCCGAGGTGTTGGCCGAGCGCTACCAGCAGGCGTTGGACAAGCTGCCGCCCGAGCTGGTGCGCGGACGCATCCGCGAACGCCTCGTCGACGGGGCCCGCCGCCGCTACCAGACCGGGTTGCGGCGGTCGCTGATCGCGATGCGCTCGCAGCGATACTTCCGGCTGCTCGACGCCCTCGAGGCCTGGGTGGCCGAAGCTCCCGCGGCGGTTCCGGGCGAGGAGGCTGCGCCGGTGACCCTCGATGCGGCTTACCGCAAGGTCCGCAAGGCGGCGAAGGCCGCCGCCCAGGTGGAACCCGGCGACGAGCACGAACGAGACCTGGCTCTGCATCGAATTCGCAAGCGCGCCAAGCGACTTCGCTACACCGCCGCGGCCACCGGCGCCACGCAGGTGTCCGAGCAGGCGAAGGTCATCCAGACGCTGCTGGGCGATCACCAGGACAGTGTCGTCAGCCGCGAGCACCTGGGCCACCAGGCCGAGGCCGCGCACACCGCCGGCGAGGACACGTTCACCTACGGGCTGCTGTACCAGCAGGAGGCCGACCTCGCCGAACGGTGCCGCCAGCAACTCGACGACGCGCTGCGCAAACTCGCCAAGGCGGTGCGCTGACCGCCGGAAGCGGTGGGCGGACGAGTTGGCCTGTAAGCCGGATTCTGTTCCCCGCCGCCGCGGCATAAGCAACGGCGGCGGGGCGGCGACCATCCATCTGGACACACCGTTGCCGGGTGCCTCGAGCGGCCTACCCGCAGGCTCGGGCGAGCAACCCTCGAACGCCTGCGCGGCCGCACCTTTCGATGCGGCCTTCTTGGCCTTGCTTCGGGTGGGGTTTGCCTAGCCACTCCGGTCACCCGGAATGCTGGTGCGCTCTTACCGCACCGTTTCACCCTTACCACCGCGAGGGTGGCGGTTTGTTTTCTGTGGCACTTTCCCGCGAGTCACCTCGGATTGCCGTTAGCAATCACCCTGCTCTGTGAAGTCCGGACTTTCCTCGACTCGACATGCGAGCCGCGGCCGCCCGGCCAACTCGTCCGCGACGGTCCACGGTACTCGCTGGAGAATCTGCTGACCAGCGGCATTCGGGCATATCAGCAATTACCTAATCATTGCCTAAATAGCGAAGTTGGTGTCACATTGAACCTCATGACAGAAACCGAAGGGTATGTCGATCAGGCATTCGCGGGACTCGCCGACCCGCAGCCGATGTACAAGGCATTGCGCGAAACCACCCCGGTGTTCCGCTCGCCAACGGCGTGGGTTCTCAGTCGTCTGGCCGACATCGAGATGGCCCTCAAACGCACCGAGTTGTTCTCGTCGAACATGGACGCCGTCGACCTCGGCAACGTCCGACCGATGATCCCGCTACAGATCGACCCGCCCGATCACGCGAAGTACCGCCGCGTCCTCGACCCGCTGTTCACCCCGCGGGAGATGGCCCGGCGCGAACCCCGCGTCAGCGAGCTGGTCAACGAGATGATCGACCGCTTCGCCGGTCGCGGCGAATGCGACTTCCACGAGGAGTTCGCCGTCCCCCTCCCCTGCACCGTCTTCCTGCAATTGCTCGGCCTGCCGCTGGAGGACCTCGACCAGTTCCTGGAGTGGAAGGACGGCATCATCCGCCCGCCGGGCGACTCCGGCTACGACCGCCGCCACGAGTCCGGTGCTCCCACGGCGCAACAGATCTACGAGTACTTCGACCGTGCCATCGACGACCACATCGCCAGCCCGCGCGACGACGTGCTGTCCGCCATGATCGCGGCGAACGTGGAAGGCAAACCGCTGACGCGCGAGGAGCTGCTCGACATCTGCATCCTGTTCCTGATCGCCGGGCTCGACACCGTAACCGATTCCCTGGACTGCTTTTTCGTGTTTCTGGCCCGCCACCCCGAGCACCGTCGCCAGCTCGTCGAGCGGCCCGAGATCCTGCCGAGCGCCATCGAGGAGCTGTTGCGCTGGGAGACGCCCGTGCCGGGCGTGGCGCGCGTCGCCATCCAGGACACCGAGGTGGGCGGATGCCCGATCAGCAAGGGCGAACGGGTCAGCCCGCTGCTCGGCGCGGCCAACACCGACCCTGCCGAATTCCCCGATCCGGAGGTCGTGGACTTCACGCGTAATCCGAACCGGCACCGCGCCTTTGGCGGTGGCCCGCACCGCTGCCTGGGGTCCCACCTCGCCCGCATGGAGCTGCGGGTGGCGCTGCGCGAATTCCACCGCCGCATCCCGAATTACGAGGTCAAGCCAGGCACGCAGCTGACCTATACCGCCGCGCTGCGGTCGGTGGAGTCGCTGCCGCTGGTGTTCCCGGCGTCATGACCCGCATCACGGTCGACGCCGACCGCTGCACGGGACACGGCCGCTGCTACACGTTGGCGCCCGACGTCTTCGACGCCGACGACGTGGGCCACTGCGTGGTGCTCGTCGAGGAGGTCTCGGGCGAGCTCGAGGCGCAGGCCAAGACCGGGGAGCAGAACTGCCCGGAGCAGGCAATCACGTTGTTGCCCTGACGATTACGCGAAGCACACCACGCTGCGGGCGCCGCGCCCGGCGGACATGTCGGTGAACGCCGCCTCCACGTCGTCGATGCCGATCCGCCGCGTCACCAACGCTTCGAGATCGAGCTTGCCGCGCTGCGCCAGCGCGGCCAGCACCGGGATGTCGCGCGCCGGATCGCTGGCGCCGTAGACGCTGCCCTGGATCACCTTGCCGTCGGCCATCAACGACAGCGCGGGAAACGTCACCTCCTCCGCGATGCCGGCGGCGCCCACCAAGGTCACCTTGCCGCCGCGGCGGGTGGCCTCGTAGGCCAGACGCATGGTCGCGGGCTTGCCCACCACCTCGATCCCGTGGTCGACCCCGAGGCCCCCGGTGAGGTCACGCACCGCGGCGACGACGTCGGCGTCGCTGGCGTCGATGGTGTCGGTTGCCCCGTTGGCCACCGCGGCCGGAAGCTGGCCGGCGGCCCGGTCGGCGGCGATGATCGGCGCCGCACCGGCCAGCCGCGCACCCTGGATCGCGGCCAAACCCACACCGCCACAACCAATTACGAGCACGCTCTCCCCCGGGCGCACGGCCGCGGTGCGCATCACCGCGCCGACCCCGGTGGTGACGCCGCAGCCCAGCAGCGCCGCGAGGTCGAGCGGCAGCGACTCGTCGACCCGCACCACCGCCGCGGCCGGCAGCAGCGTCTCCTCGGCCAGCGACCCGACGCCCATTCCCGGCCACACCGGCGCGCCGGCGCCCTCCGCGTACGGGCCGCCGTAGGCGTGGTCGTAGCCGTGCACACACAGCTGCGCCTCCCCGCGCAGGCAATGCGGGCAGGAGCGGCAGGGCACGTTCCACGTCAGCACCACGTGGTCCCCCGGGCTGACGGCGGTGACGTCGGCGCCCACCTCGGCGACGATCCCGGCGCCCTCGTGCCCGAGCGTCGACGGCAGCAGCGTCGGTATCGCCCCGTCGCGCAACGACAGATCGCTGTGGCACACCCCGCTGGCGTGCAGCCGCACCCGGACCTCGTGGCCGGCCAGCGGCCGCAGCGCGAGCTGCTCCACCGCCGTGGGCCGTCCGACCTCGCGCAGCACGACCGCTTTCATCGGACCAAAAATGTGATCGGCGTCATAGCGACTTACCATGGCTGGACAACCGCACCGGGTCAAGGGAGACGGGCGATGACAACTACGGTCCACCAAGCGTCGGCGACCGATTCGGTCCTGACCATCGGCGGCCAGCCGCAGGAAGGCGGCGCGGGAACCTACCCGTTGCACAACCCGGCCCGGCCGGCCGAGATCGTCGGCCACGCGCCCGCCGCCGACCGTGCCCAACTGGACGCCGCGGTGTCGGCGGCGAAGCGGGCGGCGCCGGAATGGCGGGCGCTCGGGGTCGCGGAGCGGGTCGCCGCCATCTCGGTCGCCGCGGCCACGGCCGCCGAACAGCTGGCCGCCCGCGACGGCGCGCGGCTGTACACCCGCGAGCACGGCAAGGTGCTCACGGAGGCGAACTTCGAGATCAGCACCGGGCCGGGCCTCGCCGCGCTGATCGGCTCGATGGCCGAGGCGGCACTGGCACCCGAGCAGGTCGACCCGGGCTCCGTTTACGCTCGGCTGCACCGAGAGCCGTTCGGCGTGGCCGCGCTGGTGCTGCCTTTCAACTGGCCGCTAGCGCTGACGATGACGAAGCTCGCGTCGGCGCTGACGGCGGGCAACACCGCCGTCGTCAAGGTTCCGCCGAGCTGCCCGCTGGCGGCGCTGCAGCTGGCCGGGGCGGTGGCCGCGGCGCTGCCGCCGGGCGTCGTGAACGTGTTGTCCGGACCGGGCAGCGAGCTGGCGCAGGCGCTGGTCACCCACCCGGGCATCGACCTCATCTCGCTGACCGGCGGCGTCGCCACCGGGCGCGCCGTCATGGCGGCCGCCGCCGCGCGGCTCACCCCGGTGCTGCTCGAGCTCGGCGGCAACGACGCCGCGATCATCGCCCCGGACATCGAGGTCACCGACGAGCTGGTGGAGCGCCTGGTGACGGCGACCTACACCACCGGCGGCCAGGTCTGCATGGCGATCAAGCGGCTGTACGTGCCCGCCGCCAAGGTCGGTGAGCTGGCCGAGGCGGTGCTCGCCCGCGGCGAGCGCGAGGTGATCGGTGACGGCCTCGCCGACGAGACCACGCTCGGTCCGCTGCACACCGCCGCCGGGCGCGACAGGGTCGCCGCCCTGGTCGGTGACGCCGAGGCCCAGGGCGCGTCGGTGCGCACCGCGGGGCGGATCCGCGAGGCCGACGCCGACTCGGGTGGCTACTTCGTGCTGCCGACCGTCGTCACCGATCTCGCCGCCGATTCGCGGCTGGCCACCGAGGAGCAGTTCGGCCCGGTGCTGCCGATCTTCGGTTACGACGACATCGACGACGCCGTAACCGCCGCCAACGCAACGGAATTCGGCCTCACCGCGTCGGTGTGGACCGGTGACGACGCGCTCGCCGACCGGATCACGAGCCGCCTCGTCGCGGGCACGGTCAGCGTCAACTGCCATGGCCTGGCCGCGCAGGACCCACGCCTGCCGTTCGGCGGCTGCGGGCAGTCGGGGCTCGGCCGGGAACTCGGCGTCGACGGGATCCGGGCGTTCACCCAGCCGCGGACGTTCGTCCGCCATCCGGTGCCGAGTTAGCCACTGCCCGCGATCGGCAGTCCCGGGCACAGCTTGACGTAGCCCATGTCGGGCGACACCCAGTCGCGCCACTGCTGACGGCTCATGTTCGAGGTCAGCTTGGCGCACAGCATCTCCGGCGACGCATCCGCCGGCCATAGCCGCACCGTGGTGTCGGCGCCCGCGGAGGCCAGCCGTTGCCCGTCGGGGCTGAACGCCACGCTGAGCACCGGGCCCGTGTGGCCCTCGAGGTAGGCGCCGAACGGCTGACCCGTGGTGGCGTCCCAAAGTTGCAGCGTGCCTTCGCTTTCCGCGGTGGCCAGCCGGCGTCCGTTGGGACTGAAGGCCACGGCGTTCACGGTGTCGCCGGTTCCTCTGAGGGGGTCGCCGACCGGTTGTCCGGTTCCCGCGTCCCACAGCCGCACGGTCTGGTCGCCGCTCGCGGTGGCCAGCCGGCGGCCGTCCGGGCTGAACGCCACGCTGAACACCGGGCCGGCGTGGTCGGCGAGGACGGCGAGCGATTGGCCGGTGCCGGCATCCCAGAGCCGCACCGTCTGGTCGACACTGGCCGAGGCCAGCCGGCGGCCGTCGGGGCTGAACACCACGCTGTCCACCCTGCGGGTGTGGCCGGTGAGGGCGATCGATTTGCCGGTCGCGGTGTCCCACAGCCGCACCGTCTGGTCGTCGCCTGCCGACGCCAACTGGCGGCCGTCGGGGCTGAACGCCACGCTGAGCACGGGGCCGGTGTGGCCGCGCAGCGGCGCGCCCACCGGTTGGCCGGTCCCGGCGTCCCACAGCCGCACCGTCTGGTCATCGCCCGCCGAAGCGACGCGCCGCCCGTCGGGGCTGAACGCCACGCTGTTCACGTTGCCGGTGTGGCCGCGCAGGGGCGCGCCCACCGGTTGGCCGGTGCCGGGGTCCCAGAACCGCACCGTCTGGTCGTCGCTGGCCGAGGCCAACCGGTGCCCGTCGGGGCTGAACGCGACACTGTTCACTTTGCTGGTGTGGCCGACCATCGGTGCGCCGAACGGCAGGCCGGCGTCCCACAGCCGGACCGTGGCGTCGCTGCTGGCGGTGGCCAGCCGGCGCCCGTCGGGGCTGAACACCACGCCGTTGACGATGCCGCTGTGGCCGACGAGCAACGGGCCCCGGTCCTGGCCGTTGTCGGCGTCCCACAGCCGCATGGTCTGGTCAGCGCTGGCGCTGGCCAACCGGTGTCCGGCGGGGTCGAACGCGACGCTTTGCACCGGCCCGGTGTGACCGGTGAGTGGCGCGCCCACCGGTTGACCGGTGTCGGCATCCCAGATCCGGACCGTCGTATCCATGCTCGCGGAACCCAGCCGGTGACCGTCGGGGCTGAACGCGACGCTCAGCACCGGGCCGATGTGGCCGACGAGAGGTGCGCCGACCGGTTGGCCGGTCCGGGCGTCCCACAGGCGCACCGTCTGGTCGTCGCTCGCGGTCGCCAGGCGCTGCCCGTCCGGGCTGAACGCCACACCGACCACAGAGCCCGTGTGACCGACGAGGCGGAGCCCCGGGGAGTAGCCAGTCCGGACGTCCCACAGCTGCACGGTGCGATCGCTGCTCGCGGTGGCCAGCCAGTTCCCGTCCGGGCTGAACGCCACGCCCAGCACCGAACCGGTGTGACCGCGGAGGGGGGCGCCGACCTGATGGCCCGTGTCGGCGTCCCAGATCCGGACGGTCTTGTCCATGCTCGCGGAAGCCACCCGGCGCCCGTCGGGGCTGAACGCCACCCCGATCACGTTGTCCTGATGACCGGTCATCGGCGCGCCGACCTGTTGCCCGGTCGCGGCGTTCCAGACGCGCACCGTTTTGTCGAGGCCCACGCTGGCAAGCCGGCGCCCGTCGGGGCTGAACGCCACACCGTTCACCGCGCCGGTGTGGCCGGTGATGATTTTCAGGGTGCTGGCTCGTTGGGCCACCGCGGTGTAGAGCGGGCCGTCGTCGGCGGGGGTGAGCAGGGCGCGCGCGGCGAGGATCTGCTGGAAGGCCCGCGCGTCCCCGCCGGGCTGGGTGCCGGCCAGCATGTCCTGCGCCTCGGCGATCAGAATCTGGCGCTGGGTGAGCAGCTTCTGGTGCAGCTGGCTCTGCGCCTCGTGTCGCGCTTGGACGGCCTGCAGACCGAGCATCACGGCAACGAGGGCGACGACGGCGGTGAGCGCCAGCGCGGCAGCGAGGATCCGTAACCGTTTTCGTAGGGCAGCCGCGCGCCGCTGGGCGGCTTCGAGCCCGACTTGCGGGCCGTCGGCGCGGGATGCCAAGGCGGCCTTGGTCTTTCCCGTGCGCCGCCGGTCCCGGTGTTCGCGAACCGCGTCGGTGAGCACATCATGCGTCAGTTCGATGCGTTGCGCGCCGTGGCGTTCCTCCAGCCGTAGCAGCCGCGACCCGATCAGCCGCGTCAGTTCGTCCTCGGTCAGCCGCGACGGCACCGCTTCCTCGCGGACATAGCTGTCGCGGAATCCCTTCTCGGTGATGAGCTCGGACTCGATGAACTGCGCGACGCGCGGGGGAAGGTCGCGCACGCACGACAGGTAGTAGTTCGACAGGATGTCTCGCCTGGCGTCCTGGACCAGCCGGTCGTCGAAGTGGCTCTGGCCGCGTCGCTTCCGCTCCTCGTTGAGCTCGCGGCAGAACAGGCTGAGCAGCGCGGGTTCGACCTCCAGGGCGTCGAAGTCGTCGGCGGGACGATCGACGTCGGCAAACGGGACGCCGCGGGCGCGGTGCAGGTCCTCGCCGGCGACGATCCCCACCACCCGGCGCGCCAGCGAACGGGACATCAACTCTTCGGCCGGCTTGTGCACCGCGTCGACCGCCTCGCTCGTCCCCATCGGCAACAGGCGCATCCGCGACTGCCCGAGCGACGGGATGAGCTGGCGCCAATCGTCCAGATCGACGACGGATTCCTCCCGCAGGCAGATCAGTAACTTGTAACTGCCGTTCCGTTCGGCCAGCTCACCGAGCTCATCCCGGAATTCCCGAACGAGATCGGCAACCCGCTGCGCGGGCGTAACGAGTTCCTCGAACTGGTCGACAACGATCACCGGCGTCAGTAGCTCGCCCCGCTCGCTGCGGAGCTCGAAGTCGTCGCGATGCAGATATTCCGAAAGGGATTCGTCCTCCGCAGGCAGCACCGGATCGGGCACCTCGGCCTGAATCGAATCCAGCAGTGATCGCCGCAATTGACGACTCAGCGGTGCGGCGCCCGGCGCAACGTCAAAGCGCACATAGACCGGCAGAATGTCGTTGTCGCGCAGTAACGGGAACAGCCCCGCTCGCAGCAACGACGTCTTGCCGACGCCGGACCGTCCGTACAACAGGGTGATCGGAGCGTCCAGAACGCAGCTCAACAGCGTCGTCGATTCGTGGCCACGCCCGTGGAAGAACGCGCTCCCGTATTCCTCGAACGACTCGAGCCCCGGCCACGGGTTTTCGCTGTCGAGCTGTTCGGCCGCCGTCGCGCGCGTCATAACGCGTCACCAAACCCCAAGCGCCCGAACACATCCGGAGCCCGCAGCGCTCCGCGCCCCGCATTCGCCAAGACGACCGGAATCGACGAACGGATCGTTCGGCGGATCGCGGTCAAGTCTTACGCTCCCATGCGTCCCCCGGGCCTACAAAAGCCCAAGATATGCGGATGGCCAGGGTGTCGGAGGCTAAATCACTTTTTTCATATCTGCAAGCCCAGGCGGGTATCTCGGCTGTTTCTAGGCTAGCCGTGCGGCGGGGTCACCGGTTTTCCTGCACGGCAAGGTGTTTGCGGCCCTCCGAATCGGGCGGCGAACGCGGGTAGAGTGGCTCAGTGGCCGTCGCCCCGTCGAACGAGCGGATGATCGCAGGCGTCGCCGCCGCGTCCGTCTCGCTCGGGGTCGCCCAGCTGGTGGGCATCCCATTCGGCGCGCAGGCCGACGCGCGTGCCGCGATCGGCGCGGTGGCCGTCGACGTGACGCCCGGGCCCGTCAAAGAGTGGGCGATTCAGACCCTCGGCTCCCTGGACAAGCCCTTCGTGGCCGTCGTCGTGCTCGTGGCGATCGCCACGATCGCCGCCATCGCGGGAAGCTTCGAGACTGCGCGCCGCCCCGTCGGGAGCGTCACGATCGCAGTGGCGGGCGTCCTCGGATGCCTCGCGGTCTTGTCACGGCCGGGCACGACGGCCGTCGACACGATCCCGACGCTCGTCGGTGCCGCCTGCGGCGTGGCGACCCTTCGTTTGCTGAGCCGTCGGATCTGGTCGGGGTCGGACGGCGGGGCCACCGACGACGACCCGGACGCGGGCAGGCGCAGGCTGGTCATGCTGGGGCTGCTCGGGTTCGGGGTGGTCAGCGGCGTGGCGGGTGCGGTCGTCACGCGGTTGGTGCATTCGGTGGCCGCCGACCGCACCGGCTTTGCGCTTCCCCGCCCGCGCACGCCGGCGCCACCGATTCCCGCCGACGTGCAACCGAACGGCGTTGCGCTGCCGAGCTTTATCACGCCCAGCGCCGACTTCTACCGCGTGGACACCGCACTGACCGTTCCGCAGCTCAGCCACGGCGACTGGCGGCTGCGCATCCACGGCATGGTGGACCGCGAAACCACCTACAGCTTCGACGACCTGGCCCGCTTCGACGTCGTCGAAACGGTGACGACGCTGACCTGCGTATCGAATCCCGTTGGCGGAAACCTGATTTCGACCGGTGTCTGGACCGGCTACCGGGTGGCCGATCTGCTCGCCGCGGCCGGGGTGCACGCGGACGCCGACATGGTGCTCTCGACGTCGATTGACGGGTTCACCGCGGGCACGCCCGTTCAGGCGCTCACCGATGGCCGCGCCGCGCTGCTGGCGGTGGGCCTGAACGGTCAGCCGCTGCCAATCGAGCACGGCTACCCGGCCCGGCTGGTGGTACCCGGGCTCTACGGCTACGTGTCGGCGACCAAGTGGGTCGTCGACGTGGAGCTGACCCGCTTCGACAGGGCGAAGGCGTACTGGACGCGGCAGGGCTGGGCGCCGCGCGCGCCCATCAAGACCGAGTCGCGCATCGACGTGCCGAAGGATGGTCAGCAGGTGCCCACGGGTCCCGTGGTCTTCGGCGGTGTCGCGTGGGCGCAGAATCGCGGCGTCCGGGCGGTCGAGGTCCTCATCGACGACGGGGTCTGGCAGCCCGCCGAGCAGGGCGCCAGTTATTCCAACGACACGTGGCGGTTGTGGCGATTTCCGTGGCAAGCGAAAAGCCCTGGGAGGCACACCATCACCGTGCGCGCCACCGACAACACCGGAGCCACCCAAACGGCGGACCAGGTCGGCAGCGTCCCGGACGGCGCCACCGGCTGGCACACAGTGGACTTCACCGTCGTGCAGGCGTGAACTACTTTGCCGAAAGCTTCCGCCAGCTGAACACCACGATCGCGAGGCCGACCAGCACCGTGATGGGCCCGATGATCGACCAGGTCGTGGTGTTGCTCATCGGGCTACCGAGGAGCACCCCGAATCCCTGCAGCGCCCAGATCAGACCGAACAGCGCGACCAGCAACCCGAACGCGAGCGTAACCACGAAAGTCCTTCGCATAGGGGCAGGCTACGCGCCGCGTCGAGTGTGCGGTCAAGGCTTCCCGTGTGCACTGGCGGCGGAGAATACGCCGAATCCCCACCCTGGGCTCACGCTCAAAGCCCTGATTGCACAACCGCCGAACGCACCGAAACTGAGGTAGTCCACTACGCGTGTGATGCGGTCCCCCGCCGCCAAGGCTTGTGGTGAAAGCACTTCACCGCCGACCTCTGGGGACCACCATGACCATCACGGTTGATGCACCGAGCTACCCGAGCGTGTTCGATGCCGGCCTCCCGAGGATCAACTACGAGCACTGCCAGAGCCTGGATGGGGCGCACGAAATCCTCCGGGCAGCGCGACGCCAGGCCCCGATCGCCCTCAGCCCGCACGGGCCGGAGCTGCTGACGTATGAACTGGTCAAAACCGTGCTGCGCGACCCCCGATTCCGGATGCCGCAAGGCATGTTCCTGGCTTCCCAAGGCATCACCAGCGGCCCGTTGTGGCAGCGCGTCGCGACCAGCTTGATCAGCCTCGACGGGCCCGAGCACCAACGGCTGCGACGACTGGTGTCCCAAGCCTTCACGCCGCGCGCCACCGCACGGCTGCGCACGACCATCGTCGATGTGATGACCGAGCTGGTGGACCGCCACGCCGCTACGGGACGCTGCGAGGTCGTCACCGGCATCGCTCGGCAGTATCCGATCCCGATCATCTGCGCACTGTTGGGCGCCCCGGCCGAGGATTGGCAGCTGTTCTCGGACTGGACCGACGACGTCTTCAAGGCGTTCAGCTGGGAGGTTGCCGCTCACGAGCGGACCATCCTGGCCGCATGGCAGGATCTCGACGCCTACATCGACGACATGGTCGCCCAGCGGCGCCACCGGCTCACCGACGACCTGATCTCCGAGCTCATCCGGGCCGAGGACGACGGCGATCGCCTCAGCGCCGACGAACTCCGAATGCTGGCGGCCGGCCTGCTGGTCGCCGGCACCGACACCACCCGCAACCAGCTGGCGGCGTCCGTGCAGGCGCTGTGCGAGCACCCCGATCAGTGGGAGCTGCTGGCCCAGAATCCCGAGCTCGCCAACAAGGCGGTCGAAGAGACGATGCGTCATTCACCGATCGCGGCGGCGACCCTGCGCACCGCCCGGGAGGACGTCGAAATCGCCGGGTTCATGATCCCGGCCGGCACGCTGGTCATCGCCAACACCGCCGCCGCGAACCGCGATCCCGCCGTGTACGACGAACCCGACCGCCTCGACATCACCCGGGAAGGCGCACCGCCGATGCAGACGTTCGGCGCCGGCATGCACTACTGCCTGGGCGCCAACCTGGCCCGACTCGAGCTGGCCGAAGCGCTGGCGATCATGACCCGGCGCATGCCCAACGCCCGACGGACCGGTCCGGCCCCATGGAAGCCCCTCGACGGACTGAGCGGTCCCGTGGCACTGCCGATCCAATTCGATCCGGGACATTGATCGCTATCGCGCGGTTCGGATGACGAACGCATCGATGCTCTCGTCGTAACCGACCATCTCGTCCACGAACAGTTCCCCGACCGTGTGGCCGTCCTCGGCAACCGCGATAAAGCGCGCTGCCTCCTCGTCGTATGTCACCGACCCTTGCACGAACATCGCCGCCACCTCGTGCCCGTCGGCTCCGAAAACGACAAGCTTCAACCCTCCGGCATCCTTGACGTACTGCGCCGCTTCGGCACGGGTCTTGGCCATCGCTTGGGTTTCCTTCCGCTGGTGGGCGCGTTGAGTGTGCGCTGACGGCTTCGAGTGTGCGCTGGTGGCCGCAGATCCGCGAAATCTCCGCCATGGACTCCCACGGAAAGCCGTCGGCACACGCCCAGTCAACTTTATATTGATTGCATAGATAGCATTGACAGCGCCGGAAATCCGACGATAGTCATCAGGTATGGCGCTGCTGCCAGACCCTGATCCCCGGCAGCGACAGCACGTCGTGATCTCGGTGGACGACCACGTCATCGAGCCGCCCGATCTGTTCATCGGCCGGCTGCCCGCGGCGCTGTCCGACCGCGCCCCGCGGGTCGTCGAGACGGACGACGGGCGCCAGGTGTGGCGCTACGAGGGCCGCGAGTATCCCAACATCGGCCTCAACGCGGTGATCGGACGACCCCGCGAGGAATGGAGCATGGAAGCCGCCCGGTTCGACGAAATGCGGCCCGGCTGTTGGGATGTCGACGCCCGCATCGCCGACATGGACCTCGCCGGCATCTGGGCGTCGCTGAACTTCCCGTCGCTGATCGCCGGGTTCGCCGGCACCGTCTTCTGGAAGAGTGACGACCTGGAGCTGGGCCTGGCCACGCTGCGGGCCTGGAACGACTGGCAGCTCGAGGCGTGGGCCGGCGCCTACCCCGACCGGATCATCCCGCTGCAGCTGCCGTGGCTGGCCGACCCCCAACTCGCGCCCGAGGAGGTCCGGCGCAACGCGGCGCGCGGCTTCAAGGCGGTGAGCTTCCCGGAGCTGCCGGCCCAATGCGGGGTCGGAAGCCTGCACAGCGGCGTGTGGGATCCGTTCTTCGCCGCCTGCGAGGAGACCGGCACCGTGGTGTGCCTGCACACCGGCTCCGCGCAGTGGGCGCCAATCCCCGCCCCGGACACGCCTTTTGAAACCATCACCACCCTGTTCCCGGTGAATGGTCTGGTCGCGTGCGCGGACATGCTGTGGTCGGGGATCCCGGTGCGGTTCCCGGGGCTCAACATCACGCTGGCCGAGGGCGGTCTCGGCTGGGCGGCCATGCTCGGCGACCGCGCAGATTACGTTCTGGCGCACTCCGCTTCGGGCCACGAGGGCGGCGCGTGGAAGAGCGACCTGCTGCCCAGCGAGGTGCTGCGGCGCAACTTCTGGTTCTGCTCGATCGACGACCCGCACGCGTTCGGCGCGCTCGACGCGATCGGGGCCGACCGCGTCCTGGTCGAAAGCGACTACCCGCACGCCGACTCGACGTGGCCCGACACCCAGGAGGTGGTGGCGCGCAACGTCGCGGGCCTGTCGGCGGAGGACGCGGCCCGGATCACCCACCGCAACGCCGCACAGTTGTTCGGCCACCCGCTGCCCGACGACGGGTGGCTCGCCAGAACGTAGGAGGCCCGCACGTGCTTGACTTGTTGATCCGCGACGCCGAGATCGTCGACGGCACCGGCGCGCCCGCCCGCCACGGCGACGTCGGCGTCAGCAACGGGCGCATCGTCGCCGTCGGTGACGTCGACGAGATGGCCACCAAAACCGTTGACGCCCAAGGGCAGACACTCGCGCCGGGGTTCGTCGACCTGCACACCCACTACGACGCGCAGCTGTTCTGGGACCCGACCGCCAGCCCGTCGGTGCAGCACGGCGTCACGACCGTCTTCGGCGGCAACTGCGGGTTCACGCTGGCGCCCGCGGCGCCCGACCAACACGACTACCTCACCCGGATGCTGGCGCGGGTGGAGGGGATGCCGCTGGACGCGCTGCGGGCCGGCCTCGACTGGGGCTGGGCATCGTTCAGCGACTGGCTGGGCCGCCTGGAGGGCCACACCGCGGTCAATGCCGGTTTCCTGGTTGGCCATTCGGCGCTGCGGCTGGCCGCGATGGGCGCCGACGCCGTGGGCGGCGAGGCCACACCGGAACACATCGACAAGATGGTCGCGGTGTTGCACGACGCGCTGGCCGCAGGGGCGCTCGGGCTGTCGACCTCGCAGTCGCCCACCCACAACGACGGTGCCGGGCAACCGGTTCCGTCGCGCAGCGCTTCGCGCGACGAGCTGGTGACACTCGCGGGCGCACTCCGCGACCATCCGGGCACCACACTGGAGGCCATCATCCCCGGCTGCCTGTCCGGCTTCACCGACGACGACATCGCGCTGCTGACCGACATGTCGGTGGCCGCGGACCGCCCGCTGAACTGGAACCTGCTCGGCGTCTCGGCGGCCAACCCGGCCGGGCACGAAAAGCAGTTGCGCGCCTTCGACGCCTCGGCCCGACGCGGCGGCCGGGTGGTCGCGCTGACCCTGCCGCAGGCCATGAAGATCCGGCTGTCTTTCCTGTCCGGCTTCGTCCTCGACGGGCTGCCGGGCTGGCGCGACACGATGCACCTGCCGGTGCCCGAACGCCTTGTCGCGCTTGCCGATCCGCAGGTGCGCCGCCGCCTCGCCGAGGGCGCCGCGTCCAAGGAGGCGGGCATGCTGCGCGGGCTGGCGCAGTGGGACCGCCTCGTCATCGTGGAGACGTTCGCCCCCGCGAACGCCGACGCGACCGGCCGCAGCGTCGGCGCGATCGCCGCCACCCGCGGTGGCGAACCCTTCGACACGCTGCTGGACATCGTGATCGCCGACGAGCTGCGCACCGGCCTGTCCCCGCCGCTGACCGGCGACGACGCGGCCGACTGGCGGGCGCGCGCCGAAGTGTGGCACCACCCGGGTGCGGTAATCGGCGGCTCGGACGCCGGAGCCCACCTCGACATGATGTGCGGCGCCATCTACACGACGTCGCTTTTGGGCCGGGGCGTCCGCGAGCATCAGGTGGTGACGCTCGAGGAGGCGGTCCGGCTGATCACCGACGTGCCGGCCCGGTTCTACGGGCTGACCGAACGCGGCCGCATCGAGCCCGGCTGGCACGCCGACCTGGTGCTGTTCGACCCGGCCACGGTCGACCACGGGCCCGAGCGCACCCGCTACGACCTGCCCGCCGGCGCGCCGCGGCTGGTCGCCGACGCGTTCGGCATCACCTCGGTGCTGGTCGGTGGCGTCGAGGTGTGCCGCGACGGCGGCGCCACCGGCGCCCTGCCCGGGACCGTGTTGCGGTCCGGCCGCGACACCGAGACGGTCACGCCCTCGTGACGCCGGCCGCCCTGCCGGTCGAGTTCACTCCCGCTTGACCAGCGCGTGCCAGGCCATGTCGGCGACCGCCTCGCCGTAGCGATCGTCGATAGGCAAATCGGAGTAAAGAACGCGAACGTTCAGCGGCGCCAGCACGATTTGCACGGCCGCCAGGGTGTTCACCCCGGCACGCAGTTCGCCGCGTTCCCTGGCCCGGTCGATGACCGCGCGTAAAGCAGCAAACCGTGCCTGCCACACCAATATTCGGGTTTCTTCGTCGTGATGGCCGGGACGTTCCATGACGAGCGCCCGCGTGAAGGCGCGACCCTCCGCGGAGTTGAGCCGCGCAATCGCTCTTCGCGCGAACGCCAGCAGGTCTGAACGCAACGAACCGGTGTCCGGTACCGCACTGAAGGCCTCGGCGTCGGCGAGGGCCGCATCGACGATGAGTCGCTGCCGGCTGCCCCAGTAGCGGTAGACCATCGCGGGATCGAGGTGATGGCGCTCGGCCATCGCCTCGATGCTGAACCGCTCCACACCCCAGCGGACCAGCTCATCGAGCGCCGCCGGCATCACCCGCGCCCGGACATCCGCGGGGACGGGCTCATCGAGTGGCTGAGACGGCTGCATCGATCGACCCCTATCGCCCGCCTACAAGTAGCCCGTCTGGTTCACCAGCCGCACCGACGATGCCCCATCCGAATAAAACTCTGCGATGCTCAGCGAGGCCAGGTCAAGATGCAGCCGGTAAAGGATCCCTGGCCCCGCGTCCAGCGCCAGCCGCAGCAGCATCTTGATCGGCGTCACATGGGACACCACCAGCACCGTCGCGCCCTGGTGTGCTTCCATGACCCGTTCGCGCACCCGCAGCACCCGGTCGAGCACGGCGTCAAAGCTTTCGCCGCCCGGCGGAGTCGTGCCGGTGTCGCGCAGCCACCGCCGGTGCAGTTCCGGATCACGTTCGGCCGCTTCGGCGAACGTCAGCCCCTCCCACGCCCCGAAATCCGTTTCGATCAGGTCGTCGTCGACCGTGACGTCCAGCCCGAGCGCCTTGGCGGCCGTCGCCGCGGTGTCGTAGGCCCGTTGCAGCGGCGAGGAAATCACCGCGGCGATCCCGCCGCGCTCCGCCATGTAGCGCGCCGCGGCCCCCGCCTGCTGGCGTCCCACCTCCGTCAGCGCCGGGTTGCCGCGCCCCGAGTAGCGGCGCTCCACCGACAGTTCGGTCTGCCCGTGCCGCAGCAACAGCAGCCGGGTCGGCGTGCCCCGCGCCCCGGTCCAGCCGGGCGACGTCCTGGCCTCGGCCGCAACACTTTCCGTAGGCTCGGCCGGCGCCTCGGATTCCACCGAGTCGTCGCCGATATCCGCCGCGGCGTCCATCGCCTCGTTCGCCAGCCGATCGGCGTGCGAGTTCTGGGCCCGCGGCACCCAGGCGTAGGAGACCCGGTCGAACCGCGACGCCAGCTTTCGGGCCTGCGCATGCAGCTCGATCAGGTCGGGATGTTTCACCTTCCACCGCCCGGACATCTGCTCGACCACCAGCTTGGAGTCCAAGAAGGCCGCGACCTCGGTGGCACCCATTTGCAGCGCGTCGTCCAAACCGGCTATCAGGCCGCGGTATTCGGCGACATTGTTGGTCGCCACGCCGATGGCCTGTTTCGTTTCGGCCAGCACCGTCGAGCGGTCCGCGGTGCGGACCACCGCACCATACCCGGCCGGTCCGGGGTTGCCGCGCGACCCCCCGTCGGCTTCGACGATGACCTTCACTGGTCGAACCCCTTGACCCGCAACAGGATCGCACCGCACTCCGGGCAGCGCACCAGCTCGTCTTCCGGGGCGGCCGAGATGCGGGACAGTTCGCCGCGGCCGATCTCGATCCGGCAGGCGCCGCAGCGATGCCCGAGCAACGGCCCGGCCCCCGGACCTCCCCTGGCGCGCTGCCGCTCGTACATGGCGGACAGCGCGGGATCCAGCTCCGCGGACACGGCGTCGCGTCGCGACGAACGAGCCTGGCGGGCCTCGTCGATCTCGGCGATCGCGGCGTCGAGGGCCTGCTGGGCGCCGGCCAGTTCGGACTGCAGCGCCTCGACGGCCCGCTGCTCGCTGTCCAGCTGGGCCTGCAGCTCCTCGCGGCGTTCCATCACCTCCAGCATCGAGTCCTCGAGGCTGGTTTGACGCCGAAGCAGGGTCTCGAGCTCGTGCTGCAGATCCGACAGTTGCTTGGCGTCGGTGGCACCGGATTTGAGCATCGAGCGGTCCCGGTCCTCGCGTTGCCGCACCGCCTCGATCTCCGACTCGAACCGCGACACCTGGGCGTCCAAGTCTTCCAGCGCAATTCGCAGCGCACCCAGCCGATCGGCGGCCGCGGTGTGGTCGGCGCGGATCCGCTCCACGGCCTCCTGCTCGGGCAGATGGCTGGCCTGGTGCGCGATGCGAGACAGCTCGGCGTCCAGTTTCGACAACTCGAGTAGCGAAAGTTGCTGTGCGACCTCAGCTTTCATTGCTGTTCTCCCCGTCTCTCCCCGTCTCCCCCGGTCTCAGCCACCTGCTCCAGCGTCCAAGGGTCGGTGCGGATGGTGCACACCCGCACGGGCAGCGCCTCCCCGAAACGGGACCGCAGTATGCCGGCGGCCTGCTCGCACCAGGGGAATTCGCTGGCCCAGTGCGCCACGTCGACCAGGGCCACGTCCGATGCCCGGCGATGCTCGTCGGCGGGATGGTGGCGCAGATCGGCGGTCACATAAGCCTGCACGTCCGCGCGGGCCGCGGCCGCCAGCAGCGAATCCCCGGCGCCGCCGCACACGGCGACCCGCGACACGGGCGCGTCGGGGTCCCCGGACGCGCGCACGCCCCACGAGGTCCGCGGCAGCGCGGCGCCGACACGGGACACGAAGCTGCGCAACGATTCCGGTCGCGCCAGCGTGCCGATGCGGCCCAGCCCCGCGTCGCCGGGCGGGGGCACCAGAGCGAAGATGTCAAACGCGGGCTCCTCGTACGGATGGGCGCCGCGCATCGCCGCCAAGACCGCTGCCCGGGCCCGCGCCGGTGCGACCACCTCGAACCGCTCCTCGGGGACCCGTTCGACGCTGCCGACGCTGCCGATCGCCGGCGAGGCGCCCTCGTGCGGCAGGAACTGCCCGATGCCGCTCACGCTCCAACTGCAGTGCGAATAGTCGCCGATGTGGCCGGCGCCGGCCGCGAACACGGCCTCACGCACCGCCTCCGCGTTCTCCGTCGGCACGTACACGACCCACTTGTCCAGACCACCCGCCGCCGCGAGCGGTTCGAGCACCGCGTCGACGGTCAGCCCGAGGGCCTCGGCAAGCGCGTCGGACACCCCCGGCGAGGCGGAGTCGGCGTTGGTGTGCGCGGTGAACAGCGATCGCCCGGTGCGGATCAGGCGGTGCACGAGCGCGCCCTTCGGCGTGCTGGCCGCCACGGTGTCGACCCCGCGCAACAGCAACGGGTGATGCGCCAGCAGCAGTCCGCCGTCGGGAACTTCGTCGACGACGGCCGGCGTCGCGTCGACGGCGACGGTCACCGAGTCCAGCGCGTCGTCGGGGTCGCCGCACACCAGGCCGACCGAATCCCACGATTGTGCGAGATCCGGCGGGTACGCCTCGTCGAGCACCTCGATCACGTTGGCCAGCCGCACGCTCACCGCAGCGCCTCCGCGATGGCCTGGATCAGCAGTGGCCAGTCCCGTCGCACCGCCGCCCGCAGGTACCGGCCGTCCAGGCCGACGAAGGTGTCACACCGGCGAATGGCAATCCCCTTGCGCTCCAAGTCGTTTCGTATCCGGTCGGCGTCGGGCAGGCGGAACAGCACGAACGGGCCGCGGCCGTCGACCACGTCGGCGCCCACCGATGCCAGGCCGGCCACCATCTCGGCGCGCAGCTCCGCCAACCGCAACGCACCGGCCGCCGCCTCGGCGACGGCCCGCGGCTCGCAGCAGGCCGCGATCGCCGTCAGCTGCAGGGTCCCCACCGGCCAGTGCGCGCGCTGCGCGGTCAGCCGCGCCAACAGCTCCGGCGCGCCCAGCGCGTAGCCCACCCGCAAGCCGGCCAGCGCCCACGTCTTGGTCAGGCTGCGCAGCACCAACACGTCGGGCAGCGCGTCGCCGGCCAGCGACTCGGGCTCACCGGGGACGGAATCGGCGAACGCCTCGTCGACCACCAGGATCCGGCCGGGCCGGCGCAGCGCCAGCAGCTGCTCCCGGGTGTGCAACACCGACGTGGGGTTCGTCGGGTTGCCGACCACGACGAGGTCCGCATCGTCGGGAACCAACGCGCCGTCCAGGCGGAACGGCGGCCCCAGCACGACGTGCCGCACCGGCACCCCGGCCGCGCCCAGCGCCACGGCGGGCTCGGTGAACGACGGCGCCACGATCGCCGTCCGCGCCGGGCGCAGGTTGGGCAGCAACGCGAAGCCCTCGGCCGTGCCGGCCAGCGGCAGCACCTCGTCCCGGCTGCGACCGTGCCGCTCGGCGGCCGCGTCCTGCGCCCGGTGCGTGTCCGCCGGGCCCGGGTAGCGCGCCAGGTCGGGCAGCCGCGCGGCCAGCCGGCGCATCAGCCACTCCGGCGGCTGCGCGTGCCGGACGTTGACGGCGAAGTCGAGCATCCCAGGCGCCACGGCCTGGTCGCCGTGATAGCGCGCCGCCGCTGGCGGGCTCGGGTTCAGAGTCGCCATCCGAGAAACACTAGTGGGCCGCGCTGAGCGCGTGCGGCCATCTAGGACAATGGTGTGGTGACAGAGACTGTCCCGGACGCCGCGGAGCTGGTGATCTTCGACCTCGACGGCACGCTGACCGACTCGGCGGAAGGAATCGTGGCCAGCTTCCTGCACGCGCTCGACCACGTCGGGGCGGCCGTGCCCCAGGGTGACCTTGCCGCCCAGATCGTCGGCCCGCCGATGGACGACACCTTCCGGTCGATGTTCGGCGACTCCGCCGAGGACGCGATCACGGCCTTCCGGGCCGAATACGGCGAGCGGGGCTGGGCGATGAACACGCTGTTCGACGGCATCGAGCCGCTGCTGGCCGACCTACGCGCCGCCGGGGTCAGGCTGGCCGTGGCCACCTCCAAGCTGGAACCGACGGCCCGGCGCATCCTCGCCCACTTCGGCCTGGACGGGTATTTCGAGGTAATCGCCGGCGCGGCTCCCGACGGCTCACGCAAGAGCAAGGAGGAGGTGCTGGCCCACGCGCTCGAACAACTCCAGCCGCTGCCCGAGCGAGTGCTGATGGTCGGCGACCGCAGCCACGACGTGCACGGCGCGGCCGCCCATGGCATCGACACGGTGGTGGTCGGCTGGGGCTACGGGCGGTCCGATTTTGCGGACGGGTTCAGCCTCACCGGCGTGACGCACGCGGCGACGGTCGAGGAGTTGCGGAGGGCCCTCGGTGTCTGAACCACTGCACGTCACCTTCGTCTGCACCGGCAACATCTGCCGTTCCCCGATGGCCGAGAAGATGTTCGCCGACCAGCTACAGCGGCGCGGCCTCGGCGACGCGGTCCGGGTGACCAGCGCGGGCACCGGCAACTGGCATGTCGGCAGCTGCGCCGACGACCGGGCCACCCGGGTGCTGCATGCCCACGGCTACCCCACCGCCCACTGCGCCGCGCAGCTCAACGACGACCACCTGGCGGCCGACCTGGTGGTGGCGTTGGGGCGCAACCATGTTCGGATGTTGCGCCAGCTGGGCGTCGAGGAAGACCGCATCCGCATGCTGCGATCGTTCGACCCGCGCTCGGGCGCCCACGCCCCCGACGTCGAGGACCCCTACTACGGCGACCACGGCGACTTCGAGGACGTCTTCGCCGTCATCGAGGCCGCCCTGCCCGGACTGCACGCGTGGGTCGACGAACGACTCGCCGAAAACGGGAGAGGCGCGATGCCCCGGTGAAAAGGGGCCTGGCGTTCCTGCTCCGCCCGGGCTGGATAGCCCTGGCGCTGGTGGTGATCGCCTTCACCTACCTCTGCTTCATGGTGCTCGCGCCCTGGCAGCTGGGAAAGAACACCAGGACATCGCGGGAGAACCACCAGATCGAGTCCTCCCTCAACACCCCGCCGGTGCCGCTGAAAACCCTGCTGCCCCAGCAGGATTCGTCAGCACCGGGCGCGCAGTGGCGGCGGGTGACGGCGACCGGGCACTATCTGCCCGACGTGCAGGTGCTGGCCCGGCTGCGGGTGGTCCAGGGTGACCCGGCGTTCGAGGTGCTGGCACCGTTCGTCGTCGACGATGGCCCGACCGTGTTGGTCGACCGGGGCTACGTGCGCCCCGAGCAGGGATCGCATGTCCCACCGATCGCGCGGCCGCCGGCGGGGACTGTGACCATCACGGCTCGACTGCGTGACTCCGAACCCACCGTGGCGGGCAAGGATCCTTTCGTCACAGACGGTGTGCAGCAGGTGTATTCGATTAACACCGAACAGGTCTCGGCGTTGACGAAGGTGCCGCTGGCGGGGTCCTATCTGCAGTTGGTCGAGGACCAGCCGGGCGGTCTGGGCGTGATCGGCGTGCCGCACCTCGATGCCGGGCCGTTCCTGTCCTATGGCATCCAGTGGATTTCGTTCGGCATCCTCGCACCCATAGGGTTGGGCTACTTCGTCTACTCCGAGCTGCGGGTCCGCCGGCGGGAAAAGCAGCACCCGACCGCCACCCCGGTGACCCTGGAGGACAAGCTCGCCGACCGCTACGGCCGCCGGCGGTAGGCCAAGAGCCCGGCCGCCGGCGGCAGGCCACTTTCATTGTGCGCTGGGGGTTTTCAGTGTGCACACAGGGCGCGCAAATCGCGATTCTCCCACCATACCTGCACTCTCAAGGCCGCCGATGCACACTCGACACCGCGAGGATCCCCGGCAGTAGCGAAGCCAAAGCCTGCACCGCCCGCGACAGCGCCACCGCGCGGCGCAGGTCGGCCACGTCGGGGGGCCGCCCGTCGCCGAGGGTCGGGCGGATCTGCAACTCGTGGCGATACTGCGTCGGGCCGCCGAGCCGAACGCCCAGCGCGCCGGCGAAGGCCGCCTCGACCACCCCGGCGTTCGGGCTGGGATGCCGCGCCGCGTCACGGCGCCAGGCCCGCAGCGCCCCCGACGGCGATCCGGAGACCAGCGGCGCGCACACCACCACCAGTGCCGCAGTCATGCGCGCAGGCAGGTAGTTGGCCGCGTCGTCCAATCGGGCTGCGGCCCAACCGAATCGGGCATAGCGCGATGAGCGGTGGCCGATCATCGAGTCCAGCGTGTTGATGCCGCGGTACGCCAGCACCCCGGGCGCCCCGCCGGCCGTCGCCCACAACAGGGGCGCCACCTCGGCGTCCGAGGTGTTCTCCGCGACCGACTCCAGCGCCGCCCGCGTCAGGCCGGCGGCGTCCAGCCGGGACGGGTCGCGCCCGCACAATGACGGCAGCAGCCGTCGGGCGGCATCGACGTCGCCGCTCTCCAACAGTCGCGACATTTCCAGGCCGGTGCGCACCAACGACGTCCCGCCAAGGCAGATCCACGTCGCGGCGATCGTGGCGAACAACCCGCCTCGACGTGAGACGCCCCGGCCCAGCAGTGTCACCGCACCGACCAGCAGGCCCGCGTGCAGCGCACCCGCCCCTTTGGCGTCGCGGTAGGTGGCGCGCTCGAGCGCCGCGGCCGCCTGGCCGAACAGCGCGACCGGATGGCCCCGGCTGGGGTCGCTCAGGGCGAGGTCGGCCAGGTAGCCGGCCAGCACGCCGGCGGCTCGGGACCGAGTCGCACGCACCCCGGCAGCGTCTCACACCCGCCGCGACCGGGGTCGGCCACGCTAGATCGCCAAAATGGCCGCCACGATCACCACGACGATCAGCAGCCCCACCACCCACCACAGCAATGCGTCGGGGTCGGCTGTCGGTGACAGGTTGGGCGCGCGCGGCAGCGGCCGGATCGGGTTGCCAGGTTGGGTACTCATCGCCCTCGTCTGCCCACTTTTCGGCGGAAAAAACGGTTCGCCGTGGTGTACTCGACTCCATGAGGGGTAATCCGCGATGAAGCGGCCCGCAACGCGGATCGCGGATTTGCTGAACCCGGCGGCGATGTTGCTGCCCGCCGCGAACGTGATCATGCAGTTGTCCCTGCCCGGCGTCGGTTACGGCGTGCTGGAAAGCCCGGTGGACAGCGGCAACGTCTACAAACATCCGTTCAAGCGGGCCCGCACCACCGGCACCTACCTAGCCGTCGCCGCCATCGGGACCGAATCGGACCGGGCTTTGATCCGCGACGCGGTGGACGTCGCGCACCGGCAGGTTCGCTCGACATCATCGAGCCCGGTGTCCTACAACGCTTTTGACCCCAAGCTGCAGCTGTGGGTGGCCGCCTGCCTGTACCGCTATTTCGTCGACCAGAACGAGTACCTGCACGGCCCGCTGGACGACCCCAGTGCCGAAGCCGTCTATCGCGACGCCAAACGGCTGGGGACCACGTTGCAGGTGCCCGAGCGCATGTGGCCGCCGGACCTCGCCGCGTTCGACGAGTACTGGAAGCGCTCCCTCGACGAGCTGCGCATCGACCCTCCCGTGCGCGAACACCTGCACGGCGTGGCCTCGATGGCGTTCCTTCCGCTGCCGCTTCGAGCGGTTGGCGGGCCGCTCAACCTATTCGCGACGACGGGATTCTTGGCCCCGGAATTTCGGGCGATGATGGAGCTGGACTGGTCGCGGGCCCAGCAGCGCCGGTTCGAATATCTGCTGACCGCCCTGCGCCTGGCAGATCGGCTCATCCCGCACCGCGTGTGGATCTTCGGCTATCAAGTTTACCTGTGGGACATGCGTTTTCGGGCTCGGAGGGGCTGGCGGATCGTCTGACGGTAGAGTCGGGCCATGCCCTTCCCCCCGCTCAACCACGTCGCGGTCACGGTGCGTGACCTCGAGATCAGCGGCCCCTGGTACCGCAGGCTTTTCGACGCCGAGCCGATCCTCGACGAGCACACCGACGCCGGCTTTCGGCACCTGGTGTGGATGCTCGAGGGCGGCACCATATTCGGCATCCACCAGCACGACCGCCGCACCCCCGACGAGGCGTTCAGCGAGCTGCGGGTCGGGCTCGACCATGTCGGCTTCGGGTGCGCCAGCCGCGCCGACCTGGAGAAGTGGGTCACGCGGCTGGACGAGCTCGGCGTCGAGCATGGCGGCATCGTGGACGCGCCCTATGGCTCGGGACTGAGCTTTCGCGACCCCGACGGCATCGCGTTGGAGCTCTTCGCACCGCCGGGGGTGTGATCCCGCGGTCGCTCAGCGCACCGTCGCGAAGAACGCGCGGACGTCCTCGACGAACAGCTCCGGTTGCTCGAACGCGGCGAAGTGCCCGCCGCGCGGCATGTCGGTCCAGTGCGTGATGTTGTACACCGGCTCGCACCAGCTTCGCGGCGCCTTCAGCAGCTCGCCCGGAAAAGCGCTGACGCCGGTGGGCAATTCGACCCGGTCCATCTGACCAAAGACCCGGAAGCTTTCCCAGTACAGCCGGGCCGACGACGCGCCGGTGCCGGTCACCCAGTACATCATCACGTTGTCCAGCAGCTCGTCGCGGCCGAACACGTTCTCGGGATGCCCGTCGCAATCGGCCCACGCCCAGAACTTCTCGACGATCCACGCCAGCTGCCCCACCGGCGAATCGACCAGTCCGTAGCCCAGCGTTTGCGGCCGGGTGGACTGCTGCTTGGAATAGCCGGTGCCCCACTTGCGGTGCTCGGCCATCGACGCCAGCGCGTGTTGCTCCTCCGGGGTCGGGTCGGCGAGCGCCTCCTTGGTGGGCCGCCCGATCGGCATGTTCAGGTGAATTGCCGCGCAATGGCCGCCGTTTCGGCCCATCTGCGTGGTGACCGCGGCACCCCAGTCGCCACCCTGGGCGCCATAGCGGTCGTAGCCGAGGCGCAGCATCAGCGTCTCCCACGCATCGGCGATCCGTTCGACGCCCCAGCCCGTCCGGGTGGGCTTGCCCGAGAAGCCGTATCCCGGAAGCGACGGGCACACGACGTGAAACGCGTCCTCGGCGCGCCCCGACGCCGGATTGGTCAGCGGCTCGATCACCTTGTGGAACTCCACGATCGAGCCCGGCCAGCCGTGGGTGATCACCAACGGGAAGGCGTCGTCGTGCGGCGAGCGCTGGTGGATCAAATGAATGTCCAGCCCGTCGATTTCGGTGACGAACTGATCGAAGCGGTTGAGCGCCGCCTCTCGGGACCGCCAGTCGTACTTGGTGGCCCAATAGTCGGCCAATTCGCGGGTGTACGCCAGCGGAATGCCCTGGCTCCAGTCGTCGACGCATTCGGCCTCCGGCCACCGGGTGCGCGCCAGCCGCGAACGCAGATCGTCAAGATCACCGTCGGGCACGTCGATGCGAAATGGCCTCAAGGGTTGCTCGTTCACGCCCTGAGGTTGCCATACCGCCGAATCACCCGACAACGGCGCCGGGCCGCACGACGCACCGGAAGCCGATGTGGCTCATGCCGGTGTCGATCGGTTGTGGTCGGCGCGCCGCGGGCCGGTAGCGCTGGCAGTAGCTGTCGGCGCACAGGAACGAGCCGCCCTTGATCACCTTGCGCGGCACCCGGAACTGCGGCTGGGCCGGGTCATAGCTGTCCCCCTCGGAGGGCTCGCCGGCGCGCGTGTCGGCATACCAGTCGGTGGTCCATTCCCACACGTTGCCGGCCATGTCGTACAGGCCGTAACCGTTGGGTGGGAAGCTGCCCACCGGTGTGGTGCGCCCGTAGCCGGCGTCGGGGCGCCACGGGAAGTCGCCGTGCCAGTAGTTGGCCAGGCACTGGCCCGACGCCTCCGGCTCGTCACCCCATGTGTACGTCGCGTGGTCCAGGCCGCCGCGGGCCGCGGTTTCCCATTCCGCCTCGCTCGGCAGGGAGCGCCCCGCCCAGGCCGCGTAAGCCCGGGCGTCGTCGTACGCGACGTGAACGACGGGATGGTCGGCTCGCTTCGCGATCGACGAGTGTGGCCCCACGGGGTGCCGCCACGACGCCCCGGGCGTCCAGGTCCACCATTGGCTCAGATGGCGCAGGTCGACCGGGCCGCTGGTCCGGGTGAACACCATCGATCCGGGCTGCAGGTTCTCTTTCGGGGCGCCGGGGTAGTCCGCGAGATCGAGCGCCCGCTCGGCGACGGTGACATAGCCTGTGGCGGCGACGAATTCCGCGAATTCCATGTTCGTGACCGGGCGGGCCTGCATCCAGAAGCCCGCCACACCGACCGGCCGCGCGGGGGCTTCCTCCGGGTAGTGTTTGTCGGAACCGAGAATCGCGGTCTGCTCGGGAATCCAGATCAGATCGTCAGTCAAACACGGCCTTCCAATCGTCGCGCATGCTGACGACCGTCCAGGCGTTTCGCTCGGCCAGCTCGAGCGCCCGCTCCGCTCCCCCGGTATACGCGAACTCGCGATCGGCGTCGTCGTGCCGGATCAGCAGCCGCAGCGACGGTGTCGCCGGCGCGCCGGTGAATTCCAGCATCTCGATGTCGCCGTTGGAGTTGCCGGCCGCCAGGATCGGCCGTCGCCCGATCCGGCTCCACAACCGCACCGGCTTCACCGGCCCTTCGTCGAGGAACTCCGGTTGCTCCGTGGTGAACAGGTGGCCGTCGCGATAGGTCAGGCCGACCGAGCTGCCCACCACCCGCTCGGGCGGAATGTTGTAGAGCATGCCGGTGACGGGCCGCATGAAGTCGCGCGCGCCGCCCGAGACGATGAAGGCGGTGAATCCGTGGGCCTCCAGGTAGCGCAGCAGCTCCACCATGGGCCGGTAGGCACACGACGTGTACGGCCGCCCCAGCGTCGGGTGCGTGGCGTCGCGAAAGAACGCCTCGACCCGGGCGCGGTGTTCCTCCACGGTGATCGCCGCATGGGCGGAAAGTATCGCCGCCACAAGCGGTTTGAGCTCTGAGTCGTCGCCCTGGTTGTGCTTGGCCACCGCGCCGGCCAGCCAGGCCAGGTCGCCGTGGTAGGCGCCCTTGTAGGGCTCACGCTCGCGAAGGCTCGGGTCCGCCGTTGCCTGCTCGGCGAATCGGCGCACCAGGAAGTCGAGTTGGATGTACATCGGCTTCTCGCACCACAGCGTGCCGTCGTTGTCGAACACCGCCACGCGGGCATCCCGCTCGACGAAATCGCTTGAGCCTTCGCTTGTTACGCGGTGAACGAAGTCGACGATCGCAAATTTCGCCGGCCCGTCGTTCCAGGTGTGGAGCGTCGTCACTGACCGCGAGAGGCGAGGAACTCCTTGAGCTGTTCCACCGCGTGGTCGATGGTGAACGATGCCGGCTTGGCCCGCGGCGGGAACTCCTTGAAGGTCTCCAGGAACCGGTTCACCAGCGCCACACCAAAAAACGCCAGATAGATGCGGTCGATGAGCCAATCCCAGTAGGTGTTGGACGTGATGTCGGCCTGCTCGAACGGGTCGGTGCGCAGGTTGAACATCTTCGGCGCCCGCAACGCCGTGAACGGCTCGAACCAGATCTGCAGTGTGCCCGCGCAGCGCTGCTCCATGAACACCAGCTTCCAGTTGTCGTACCGGATGCCCAGCACGTCGCAGTCGTCGGAGAAGTAGATCATGCCCTTGCGCGGGCTTTCGGCGACCTCGCCGGTCAGATACGGCAGCAGGTTGTAGCCGTCGATATGGACCTTGAACCGTTTGTCCCCGACCTGATGGCCCTTCTTGAGCTTGTCGACGATGTCCGCGTCGCCCGCGGCCGCCAGGAAGGTCGGCAACCAGTCGTGGTGCTGGACGATCTCGTTGGACACCACGCCCGCCGGGATCTTCCCGGGCCAGCGAATCATTTCGGGCACCCGGAATGCGCCCTCCCAGTTGGTGTTCTTCTCGCTGCGAAACGGCGTGGTGGCCCCGTCGGGCCAGCTGTTGGAGTGCGGCCCGTTGTCGGTGCTGTAGACGACGATGGTGTCGTCGGCGATGCCGAGCTCGTCGAGCGCGTCCAGCAGCTCACCCACGTTGCGGTCGTGGTCGATCATCGTGTCGTGATACGGCGACTGCCAGCGCCCCGCCTGCCCGAGCGAGTCGGGTTTGGTGTGCGTCCGGAAATGCATATGGGTGGTGTTCATCCACACGAAAAACGGGGTGTCCGCCGCATGCTGGCGCTTGATGAAGTCGATGCACGCCGCGGTGAACTCGTCGTCGACGGTTTCCATCCGCTTCTTGGTCAGCGGCCCGGTGTCCTCGATGCGCTGCTTGCCCACCGGCCCGTAACGCTCGTCGGCCTCATCGCTGTCCTGGTCGGTGGCCCAGGAGTGGATCACCCCGCGCGGCAGCAGCGCCTTGCGCAGCAGCGGCGCCTCCTGCTCGGTCGGGTAGTCGGGGTGCTCGGGTTCCTCCTCGGCGTTCAGGTGATAGAGGTTGCCGAAGAATTCGTCGAAGCCGTGCGCCGTCGGCAGGTGTTTGTTGAGGTCGCCGAGGTGGTTCTTGCCGAACTGGCCCGTCGCGTACCCGAGCGGTTTCAGTAGCTCGGCGATCGTCGGGTCGTCGGCCGACAGCCCGACGTCCACACCGGGCATGCCGACCTTGGAAAGCCCGGTGCGGTAGACGCTTTGGCCGGTGATGAACGACGCCCGCCCCGCGGTGCAGCTCTGCTCGCCGTACGAATCGGTGAACAGCATGCCCTCGGCGGCGATCCGGTCGATGTTGGGAGTTCGATAGCCCATAAGGCCCTGGCCGTAGCCGCTGAGGTTGGTGATCCCGATGTCGTCGCCCCAGATGACGAGAATGTTCGGCTTTCCACCCGGCATCGTGGCCTCCTTCGCCTTCCGGCGCTGCGTTCAAATCCTAGGAGGCCGAGCGGTTTCAATCGACATCTGAACGCCGATTCACAGGTAAGCCCTAACGGCGCGCCGTAGCGTTACGGGCCTAGCGTCCATCCGTGTCGGCATGATAAGCCGGACGTCGAGAAGCCTTGCTCTTCACACATCGAGGCGGTGGCTATGCGAATTGTCGTCGACCTGAATCGCTGCCTCGGCTACGCGCAGTGTGTCCCACTGGCGCCGGACGTGCTCAGGCTCAAGGGGGAAGAAGCCTTGACCTACAACCCCAACCCCGACGACGCTCAGCGCCAGCGGGTATTGCGGGCGGCGGCCTCATGCCCGGTGCAAGCGATCATCGTCGACCAGCTGGACGACGAGCAGTAGGCGGACATGGCCAAGGGAAGTGCCGTCAGCGAGACCGGTCGCATCGTCATCGTCGGTGCCTCACTGGCCGGGCTTCGCGCCGCCGAGGCGTTGCGCAAGGAGGGCTTTCGCGGGCATCTGACCATCGTCGGCGACGAGCCGCACGAGCCGTATGACCGGCCACCGCTGTCCAAGCAGGTTCTCGCCGGATGGGTAAGCGCCGACGCGACCAAGCTGCCCCGGATGCGCCACGTCGACGCCGAATGGCGGCTCGGTGTGGCCGCGACCGGGCTCGATCGGACTAACGGAGTGGTGCGCCTCGCCGACGGCAGCGAGGTCGAGGCAGACGCGGCGCTCATCGCCACTGGTGTGCGGTCACGTAAATGGCCCAACCCGGACGAAGCCGCCCTCGAGGGCGTCCACACGGTGCGCACCAGCGCCGATGCGGCTGCGCTGCAGGCAGCGTTGGCGGCCGGACCTCGCCGGGTCCTGATCATCGGGTCAGGGTTCATCGGTTCGGAAGTGGCCTCGGTGTGCCGCGACCTGGGCCTGGACGTCACCGTCGCCGAACGCGGCCCGGCGCCGCTATCCGGTCCGCTGGGCGGCGTAATCGGCGGAATCGCCGCCGAGATGCAGCGCGAGGCCGGGGTGGACCTGCGCACCGGCGTCTCGGTGCTGGAGATGGAGGGCGACGCGGGTGGGCACGTGCGTCGCGTGCGCCTGTCCGACGGCACTGTCCTCGACGTCGACGTGGTGGTCACCTCGCTCGGCTCGATCCGCAACATCGAGTGGCTCGACGGGGCCGGGCTGGCCGCCGGCTTTTGGGGTGTGGGCTGTGACGCGGGCTGCCGCGCGTTCGATGTCAACGGCGTGGTCACCAGCCGCATCTTCGTGGCCGGCGACATCGCCCGTGCGCCCCACGTGCTCTACGACTATCAGTTTCTGGCCATGGAGCACTGGGACAACGCGGTGCTGGGCGCCCAGGTCGCCGCCCACAACATGGTGTGTGCTGAAACGGATCGCTGGGCGCATCTGATGATTCCGCAGTTTTGGTCGGCTCAGTTCGGAGTCAACATCAAGTCCGTCGGGGTGCCGTCGTTCGGTGACGAAATCATGTTCACCCAGGGCTCGGTCAAGCAGCGCCGGTTCGCCGCGGCCTACGGGCGGCGCGGACGCATCGTCGGCGCGGTCACCTTCAACCACGGCAAGTGGATCCCGTACTACGAGGCGCAGATCGCACGCTCGGCGCCGTTTCCCCCGAATCCGGCCGGTTCCGATTTCCCCGAGGACATGCGCGTGATGCCGGCCGACTTCCCCGCCCGCGGCTTGCCCACCGAGGCCCCGGACGTGGTGTTGACCGGTCACGACCCATCCGAGCGCCGGGCCGAGTTTCGGCCCCGTCGCGGCGGGCCGACCTGACACCCCAAAGGCCAAGAAAGACATCGTGATTCAGGTAAGGGAAGCACTATGACCCCCGAAGAGGCCTGGGACGAGGCCATGAAGCTGGAGAACCGCGCCAACCCTTACCCGTTCTTCGACGAGCTACGCAAGACGCCGGTAGCGCGGGTGACCAACGGCGTCTACGCCGTCACCGGGTATGCGGAGCTCATCGCGCTGGCTCACGACCCACGGGTGAGCTCCGATATGCGCAGGAGCCCGCTCGGCGGCCGTCCCCGGGAAATCACCGACCCCTCCGTGGCCGAGATGATCGAGCGTTACGGACAGGACCTGAGCTTCATCCAGCAGGATCCGCCCGACCACGACCGCGCCCGCCGCTCGTGCATGCGCTACTTCGGGCCGCCCCATTCGCCGGATGTGATTCCCAGCCAGGAGCCGCTGTGCCGGCAGATCGTCAACGACCTGCTCGACAAGGCGATGGGTAAGACGCGCATCGATGTCGTCGACGAGTTTGCCTATCCGCTGCCGGTGGACGTGATCTGCCGCATCCTGGGTGTGCCGCTCGAAGACGAGCCCCGATTTCACGGCTGGATCGCCGACGCGCTGGCCGGCGTCTTCGACCTGGGCCCCGAGATCGAAACCGAGGAAGGGCAGGCCCGCCGCGCCCGAGGGGTGCAGGCCAGCCAAGAACTCAGGCAATACATCATCGGGCTGGTCGAACGCGCCGCGAAATCCCCTTGCCCGGGCATGATTTCGCAGCTGGTGCACGACGACGGACCCGATGGCCCCCTGTCACCCAGCGAGATCGTGAACAACACGATCCTGTTGTTCGTCGCCGGTCATGACTCCACGGTCAACCTGATCTCGCACTGCGTGTTGACGGTGCTGCGCAATCCGGGGTCGATCGAATTACTGCGCAGCAGGCCGGATTTGATTCCCGGCGCCATCGAGGAAGTGCTCCGGCTCCAGTCCTCGGTGCAGTTTTTTCCGAGCCGCTCGGCGCTGACGGACATCGAGATCGCCGGCACGTCGATCCCGAAGGGCTCCCCCATCTTCCTGATGTACGGCGCGGCCAACCGTGACCCGAGACGCTTCCCTGACCCGAATACCTTCGACCCACAGCGTCGGGACAACGAGCACGTGGGTTGGGGACGGGGCATTCACGTCTGCTTCGGTGGACCGCTGGCCCGCCTGGAGGTCAACACCGCCTTCGAGGCGTTCCTGAGCCGCGTGGACAACCCCCGGTTGGTGGAAGACCCGCCGCCGTACCGGATCAGCCAAGTGTTCCGGGGCCCGCGCCATGTGTTTATCGACTACGACCAGATTCGGCCCTGAAATTCGTTGGCCCGCAATGGGTCTCGAAGTCCCCGTCGATTCCTAGCGCGGTTGTACCACTCCGCCCGGCGGGCGCTCGTCGACGCCGCTGAGAATCAGCTCGCGCACGGCGGGACGCGGTCCGTACGGTCGCAGCATGGTGCTGGCCGGCCGCGGACGCACGTGCTGTGGCCACCAGAACCAGCGCCCCAACAAGGTGGCCAGCGACGGCGTCATGAACGACCGCACGATCAAGGTGTCGAACAACAGACCCAGCGCGATCGTCGTACCTACCTGGGCCATCACCAGCAGCGGGCTGAACGCGAACGTGGCCATGGTCGCGGCAAACACCAGACCGGCGGAGGTCACCACCGAACCCGAACCGGCCATCGCGCGGATCGTCCCCGTTTTGAGCCCGGCGTGGATCTCCTCCTTGAACCGCGATATCAACAGCAGGTTGTAGTCCGAGCCGACCGCCAGCAGCAGGATGATCGCCATCGCCAGCACCATCCAGTGCAACTTCAGGCCCAGGATGTACTGCCATAGCAGCACGGAGAGTCCGAACGAGGCGCCCAGTGACAGCAACACCGTACCGACGATGACAACGGCCGCCACGACGCTTCGCGTGATCACCAGCATGATGATGAAAATCAGTGTGGCTGCGGCAATTGCGGCGATCAGCAGGTCGATGTCAGAGCCGTCGTGCATGTCCTTGTACGTCGCCGCGGTACCGCCGAGGTACACCTTGGAGCCCTCCCAGGGCGTGCCCTTGATCGCCTCGTGCACGGCCTGCTTGATCGGTTCGATGTGGCTGATGCCTTCAGGACTCGCCGGGTCACCTTCATGGGAGATGATCAACCGCACCGCGTGCCCATCCGGCGAGATGAAGTTCTTCAGACCCCGCGCGAAATCCGGGCTCTTGAACGCCTCCGGTGGAAGGTAGAAGGTGTCGTCGTTCTTGGCCTTGTCGAACGCATCGCCTTGGGCGGTGGCATTGTCGGACTGCGCTCTGGCCTGTTCGTTGAGACCCATCTGGGTCGCGTAGTTCGACATGATGGTGTCGAGGTTGCGCTGCTGACTTTCGATCTGCGGCGGTATCAGCGCGACCAGCTTCGGCTGGATCCGATCCAACTTGTCCAGGTTCGCGCTGAGGTTCACGATGTTCTGCGCCACCTGGTCGATGCCGTCGAGGGCGTTGAAAATTGAACGGATCGCCCAGCAGGCCGGAATGTCGTAACAGTGCCTCTCCCAGTAGAAGTAACTGCGAATCGGCCGGAAGAAGTCGTCGAAGTTGGCGATGTCGTCGCGCAACGCCTCGGTGATATGCACGGTTTCCTTGGTGAGCCTGGTGGTCTCGTGCGTTGTGTTGCTGAGGTCCTGGGTCACCTGCATCTGCTCATGCAGCGTTGCCATCGTCTTACGCAGCTCGTCCGCCTGCTTGAGCAGGCTTGCCGCCTGCTCGTCCTGATAGTGCTGGGTCTGGATCCGGCCTGCGGCTTGTGCGCCCATCTGAAAACCGAGGGTGCTGTGGTCGAGCGGCGTGCCCAATGGTCGGGTGATGGTCTGCACCCGGCCGATACCGGGGATGTGGAAGACCGCCTTGGCCACCTTGTCCAGGACCAGGAAATCGGCCGGGTTACGCAGGTCGTGATCGGTCTGGATCATCAACAGCTCGGGATTGAGCCGAGCCTGGTCGAAGTGCCGGTCCGCGGCGGCATAACCGACATTGGCCGGAGTGTCCGCCGGCAGGAAGTGACGGTTGTCGTAGTCCGTCTTGTAACCGGGCAGGGCGAGCAGACCAACCAATGCGATCCCGATGGTCACCGCGAGAACCGGCGCGGGCCAGCGGACGACCGCGGTGCCGATGCGACGCCAGCCCCGGGTCGCCAGCTGACGCTTCGGATCCATGAGCTTGAAGAACGACGCCACGGTCAGCACTGCGGGGCCCAGCGTCAACGCCGCGAGCACCGCTACCAACATGCCGATGGCGCACGGTGCGCCCAACGACTGGAAATACGGCAATCGGCAGAAGCTCAGGCAGTACATCGCGCCGGCGATGGTCAGGCCCGACCCGAGCACGACATGCGCGGTGCTATGGAACATGGTGTAGAAGGCTTCTTCGCGAGTCTCGCCCAGACCCCGGGCCTCGTGGTAGCGGCCGACCACGAAAATCGCGTAGTCCGTTCCGGCGGCGATCGCCATCAACACCAACAAATTGTTGGCGAACGTGGAGAGTCCGATGATCTCGTTGTTGGCCAGCAAGGCAACGACGCCCCGAGCCGCCAACAACTCGATGAACACCATCGCCAGCATGATCAGCATGGTGGTGACCGAGCGGTAGACGAACAGCAGCATCACCACGATCACCACGAAAGTGACAAGAGTGACGAGCGCGACGCCCTTCTCACCCGCGTGGGACTGGTCGGCGAACAGCGGACCGGCGCCGGTGACGTATGCCTTGATTCCCGGCGGCGCGGGCACCGAGTCCACGATCTTGCGGACGGCCAGGGCAGACTCGTTCGCCTGCCCGCTGCCCATGTTGCCGGCGAGGTACACCTGGACGTACGCGGCCTTCTGGTCGTGACTCTGGGAACCCGCTGCCGTCAGCGGATCACTCCAGAAATCCTGCACGTGCTGAACGTGCTGCTTGTCCTGCTCGACGCGCCTGACGATCTCGTCGTAGTAGCGGTGTGCATCGGCCCCGAGTGGCTTGTCGCCCTCCAGCAAGATCATGGCCGAGTTGTCGGAGTTGAACTCCTTGAACGTCGACCCGACCTTCATCATCGACTGAAAGGACGCCGCGTCAGTCGGACTCATCGACACCGAGTGGGTCTTGGCGACGACCTCCAGCTGCGGGGCCACCGTGTTGGTGAGGAACACGATGCCCAACCACACCAGGACGATCGGCAGGGCCAGCCGGTGGATCATCCGCGGCAGGAACGGCGGGATCAGCGGCTGATCGACGCGCGGCGGCGCCTGAGCTGGCTCGCTCATGCGGACTTGTCCAGGCAGTAGACGAACGGGTTCACGGTTTCGTTGGAATCCGAGCGATTCGGAGCCTTGATGACGTCACCGCTCCCGTCGTGCTTGTTCACCACGAACTGGCAGGCGATCCAACTGCCGTCTCCTTGCGCCACCAGGTTTGCCGGGATGCCAGGCTTGGTTGAACTCAATACTTTGCTCCAGGGCAAGGGCACGTTGAGGGCCTGCTGCGGATGGGAGTTTTCGTCGAGGTAGTTGATGGTTGCGGTGCTGCCCGGTGAGCCCCAGACCTGGAGCGTGATCGTCTTGGCGTTGAACTCGTCGAGGACCTCGCCCGAGGTGCCACCACCGAACGAACCCTTGTGAACGCCAAAGACACCGTGCAATCGGAATACGACGAAGCCCGACACCGCGACGACGGCCGCGATGGTGAGCACCAACCAGAAACGCCCCAGCAGCCCCCTTTTCTTGGCACGGCGGGGTGCGACGTCATCGCCCTCTCGGCCGGCGGAGCGGGCGGCGGGTTGCGCGGTCGGCTCAGGCCCCGAGCGCTCTAAGAGTTCGGGACGGTTTTCACCGGTTGCAGTTCGCCAAGCCACAGGGCTCCGGCTCCTTTCCGAGTTCATGAGGATTCCGAGATCAGGCCGATGCAGGTGGCCGTCAGCAGGCGGGTGAGGGCGGTTGCGAAGTCCAGATTCCACTCCGGCGGAACCACTTCCGGCTCCTCGGCATAGACGTCGGTCAGCTGCTCCGGCGGGTTCGCGACTTGCCAGAGCGTCGCCGCCAGCGAGTAGGCGGCCAGCAGGATGTCGAGCGAGCCCGATCGTCCGAGTTCGGGCAGCGCGGACGCGATCGAATCGGCCAGCGAGAGTGTGGCCGCGGTGCTGATCCGCCTGACCTCGATGACCCGCTCGGCGTTCACCTCGTGTTCCAGGTGCAGGTGCAGGTTGGCAAGCAGGTCGCAGAACAACGGGTCCTCGGCCAGGGCTTGGGCCAACGTCTCGGCGATGCGCGAGGGCGACTTCGCTCCGGGCTCGGCCAGCTTCTCCGACACGGTAGTGGACCACCGCACCCAGCCCTCGGCGGACAGATGCAGCAGGACTTCCTTGTACGAGGTGAAGTAGCGGCGGACCGCCGAGTAGTGAATTCCGGCGCGGCCGGCGAGCGCGGTCAGGGTGACCGACGCGACGCCCGTTTCCATTGCCAGCGAGCGTGCGGCTTCCACGAGGGCCTCCGCACGTTGGCGCTTCTCTTCCTCGGTGCGAGCGCGCTGGAATGTAAGTTGCGCCACCGACCGAGCCTAACGCACATTGTGTGATTTGCATAACGCACAAGGTTTGCGTAGGCCTGGTCGCCCGATCATTGCGAAATCGCCGTGCGGCCTCCGCTTGGTCCGCCTGCGTTAGCTGCGCCGGCTAAGTGAGAACGTACGCAACCGCTGATCGCGTCAGCCGTCAGCGCCCGCGCGTCAATCGTTGACCAAATAGGTTTGCACTCAACATGATTCGCGATTGTGCTCAGGGACCGCCACGCGGGAATTCGCCGTTCAAACGTGATTAAACAGCCGTGGGCGCGGACGGTATCGAACCGCCGACCGCTGGTGTGTAAAACCAGAGCTCTACCACTGAGCTACGCGCCCCGGACCCCGAGGGGTAACCCGGGTCCGCCGCAGGTTACACGCCTGAAGGCCGTGAACCCAAACATTCAGGCGCGCAACGCCGCCAACGCTTGAGTCCACAGCCGCTGGTCGCGTGATTCCCCGGGCTGTTTCATCTCGGCGAATCGGATTATCCCGGACCGGTCGACCACGAAGGTCCCGCGATTGGGGTAACCGGCGTCGGCGTTGAACACGTCGTAGGCCTGGCTGACCTCGCCGTGCGGCCAGAAATCCGACAGCACGGGGAACGTAAACCCGCTCTCGAGCGCCCAGATCTTGTGGGTGGGCGGCGGACCCACCGAGATCGCCAACGCCACGCTGTCGTCGTTCTCGAACTCGGGCAGGTGATCGCGCAGCAGATCGAGCTCACCCTGGCAGATCCCGGTGAATGCCAGCGGGAAAAAGATCAGCAGAACGTTTTTGTCGCCCCGGTAGGAGCTCAGGGTGACGGGCTGCTGGTTTTGGTCGCGCAAGGTGAAGTCGGGGGCGGTGGTGCCGACGGGCAGCATCAACGCTTCCCGGTCCGCGACTTGGGCTGCACCAGCTGGCTGGCGCTCCAGTCGCCCAGGTTGACCGACGAGGTCGGCATCAGGCCGGCGGTGGGGGCGGCCTCGGCGATCTCGGCGGGCAGCACGTGGCCGGGCTTGCCGGTCTTGGGCGTCAGCACCCAGATCACCCCGTCCTCGGCCAGCGGGCTGATCGCGTCCATCAGGGTGTCCACCAGGTCACCGTCCCCGTCGCGCCACCACAGCAGCACGACGTCAATTACCTCGTCGCTGTCCTCGTCGAGCAACTCGCTGCCGCAGGCCTCCTCGACCGCGGCCCGGATGTCGTCGTCGGTGTCCTCGTCCCAGCCCCACTCCTGAACAACCTGGTCCCGTTGGATGCCGAGTTTGCGAGCGTAGCTCGGGGCGTCATCCGCCGCGACCACCGTGGAGCCTCCTTAAGCCATTCGCGCGCCGTGTGATGGGAATTATCGTCGCATAGCCGCGACGCGGTCCATACCCGTCCCTCACCAGGCGCCTCAGTAGGACGCCAGGCAGAGTTTCAGCGCCTTCGTCTTGGTGTCGTTGAGCTGGTCGACCCGCCGGTTGAACTCCGCGATGGACGCATGCGTGCCGATGGCGTTGGCCACCCCGCGGGCCGCGTCGACATAGGCGTTGAACGCGTCCTTCAGCTGCTGCGACAGGGCATCGCTGAAGCTGTTGGAGACCGTGGTGGCGCTGTCGTTGAGCGCGCCGATCGCCGGGCCCTCGTTCGGGCCGGTGTTGCGGCCCGCGTTGAAGGCCGCGACGTAGTCGTTCACCCGGTCGATCGCGTCCTTGGCCGACGTGGCCAGCGTGTCGCACGAGGTGCGCACCGCCCTGGTCGTCAGCGACTGCTGGCGCTGCGACTCCTTCACGCGCGACGTGGCCGACGAGGCCGAAACGGACGCGGACACCGACTGCCGGTAGGCCGGGGCCACATTGGTGTCGGGCGTGGCGGTCCCCTTGGTGACGCTGGTACACCCCACGATCCCGATGGTCACCGCCGCGACACAGCCAAGCGCCAGCGCGCCTCGCTTGGGGATCTCCCCCAGGTGCATGCGAGGGACGGCACGCCATCCGATGAGCACGAGTGGAGACGTTACCGGGTCCGGATCCTCACCGCGGCTACCCGGCTGAAACGTTGGTGCGGCACGATAGGGAGGTACAACGCACGACGTTGCCCCGCCGACTACAGGAGCGGAAGTTGACCACCGAGTTCGCGCGCCACGATCTGGCGAAAACCCCAAGTAGCGCAAGCGAACCCGACCGCGTTCGGGTGATCCGCGAGGGCGTGGCGTCCTACCTGCCCGACATCGACCCCGACGAGACGTCGGAATGGCTCGAGTCCTTCGACGAACTGCTGGAGCGCTCGGGGCCGGCGCGGGCACGCTACCTGATGCTGCGGCTGCTGGAACGTTCCCGCGAGAAGCGCGTGGCGATTCCGTCGCTGACGTCGACCGACTACGTCAACACCATCCCGACCGAGTTGGAGCCGTGGTTCCCCGGCGACGAGGACGTCGAACGCCGCTACCGGGCGTGGATCCGGTGGAACGCCGCGATCATGGTGCACCGCGCCCAGCGCCCGGGAATCGGCGTGGGCGGCCATATTTCGACCTACGCCTCCTCGGCGGCGCTGTACGAGGTCGGCTTCAATCACTTCTTCCGCGGCAAGTCGCATCCCGGCGGCGGGGACCAGGTCTTCATCCAGGGCCACGCCTCCCCCGGCATCTACGCCCGCGCCTTCCTGGAGGGCCGGCTCAGCGAGGACCAGCTCGACGGCTTCCGCCAGGAGCACAGCCACGCCGGCGGCGGGCTGCCCTCCTACCCGCACCCGCGGCTGATGCCCGACTTCTGGGAGTTCCCCACCGTGTCGATGGGCCTGGGCCCGCTCAACGCCATCTATCAGGCGCGGTTCAACCACTACCTGCACGACCGCGGCATCAAGGACACCTCCGACCAGCACGTGTGGTGCTTTTTGGGCGACGGCGAGATGGACGAGCCGGAGAGCCGCGGCCTGGCGCACGTCGGGGCGCTCGAGGGCCTGGACAACCTGACCTTCGTGATCAACTGCAACCTGCAGCGCCTCGACGGCCCGGTGCGCGGCAACGGCAAGATCATCCAGGAGCTGGAGTCGTTCTTCCGCGGCGCGGGCTGGAACGTCATCAAGGTGGTGTGGGGCCGCGAGTGGGACGCCCTGCTGCACGCCGACAAGGACGGCGCCCTGGTCAACCTGATGAACACCACGCCCGACGGCGACTACCAGACCTACAAGGCCAACGACGGGGCCTACGTGCGCGACCACTTCTTCGGTCGCGACCCACGCACCAAGGCGCTGGTGGAGCAGATGACCGATTCGGAGATCTGGAACCTCAAGCGCGGCGGGCACGACTACCGCAAGGTGTACGCCGCCTACCGCGCCGCCGTCGACCACCAGGGGCAGCCGACGGTGATCCTGGCCAAGACCATCAAGGGCTACTCGCTGGGCGCGCACTTCCAGGGCCGCAACGCCACCCACCAGATGAAAAAGCTTGCGCTGCAAGACCTCAAGGACTTCCGCGACGCCATCCGGATCCCCATCAGCGACGCTCAGCTCGAAGAGGATCCCTACCTGCCGCCCTACTACCACCCGGGCCCCGACGCCCCGGAGATCCGCTACCTGCTCGACCGGCGCCGCGCGCTGGGCGGCTTCCTGCCGGAACGCCGGACCAAGGCCAAGGCGCTTTCGCTGCCGGGCCGCGACACCTATGCCGCGCTGAAGAAGGGGTCGGGCCACCAGGAGGTCGCCACCACCATGGCGACGGTGCGAACGTTCAAGGAAGTGTTGCGGCACAAGGAAGTTGGGCCGCGCATCGTGCCGATCATTCCCGACGAGGCGCGCACGTTCGGGATGGACTCGTGGTTCCCGTCGCTGAAGATCTACAACCGCCTCGGCCAGCTGTACACGGCCGTCGACGCGGAGCTGATGCTGGCCTACAAGGAAAGCGAAGTCGGCCAGATCCTGCACGAGGGCATCAACGAAGCGGGCTCGGTGGGCTCGTTCGTCGCGGCCGGCACGTCGTATGCGACGCACAACGAGCCGATGATCCCGATCTACATCTTCTATTCCATGTTCGGGTTCCAACGCACCGGCGACGGGCTGTGGGCCGCGGCCGACCAGATGGCGCGCGGCTTCCTGCTCGGGGCTACCGCGGGGCGCACCACGCTGACCGGTGAGGGCCTGCAGCACGCCGACGGCCACTCGTTGCTGCTGGCGGCCACGAATCCGGCGGTGGTGTCCTACGACCCGGCGTTCGCCTTCGAGATCGCCTACATCGTGGAGAGCGGGCTGGCCCGCATGTTCGGCGACAACCCGGAGAACGTGTTCTTCTACATCACCGTCTACAACGAGCCGTACGTGCAGCCGCCCGAGCCGGAAAACTTCGATCCCGAGGGCGTGTTGCGCGGCATCTACCGCTACCGCGCCGCCACCGAAAAGCGGGCCAACAGGGCGCAGATCCTGGCCTCCGGGGTCGCCATGCCGTCGGCGCTGCAGGCGGCCGAGATGCTGGCCGCCGAATGGGACGTCGCCGCCGACGTCTGGTCGGTGACCAGCTGGGGCGAGTTGAACCGCGACGGCGTCAACGTGGAGCGGGCCCGGCTGCGCCACCCGGATCAGCCGGCCGGCACCCCCTACGTGACCCGGGCCCTCGCGGACGCCAGCGGCCCCGTCATCGCGGTGTCGGACTGGATGCGCGCCGTACCCGAGCAGATCCGCCCGTGGGTGCCGGGCACCTTCGTCACGCTGGGCACCGACGGGTTCGGCTTCTCCGACACCCGGCCCGCCGCGCGGCGCTTCTTCAACACCGACGCCGAGTCGCAGGTCGTCGCGGTGCTCGAGGCGCTGGCCCGCGACGGCGAGATCGACCCGTCCGTGCCGGTCGCGGCCGCCCGCCAGTACCGCATCGACGACGTCATGGCCGCGCCAGAGCAGACGTCGGACCCGGGGGTGGCCTGACATTCAAGCCCCGCCAGCGCCCCGCCAGCCGGGCGCTGGGCCGCCAGTGCCCGGCCAGCCGGGGCCCCGACGCACCCTCCCCTTTGGCGAATAGTTCCAAAAAATGGCGTAGGTTTTAGGGGTGAATGACAACCCCTTCGCCGGCCCGTTCGCCAAGCACCCGCGGTCACCGCTCGAACTGCTGGACACGGTCCCGGAGCCTTTGCTGCGCCGCCTGAAGCAGTACTCCGGCCGGCTGGCCACCGAGGCGGTGTCGGTCATGGGCGATCGGTTGCCGTTCTTCGCCGACCTGGAGGCCTCGCAGCGGGCCAGCGTGGCCCTGGTGGTGCAGACGGCCATCAACAACTTCGTCGAGTGGATGCAGGACCCGCACAGCGACGTCAGCTACACCGCGCAGGCCTTCGAATTGGTGCCGCAGGACCTCGCCCGCCGCATCGCGCTGCGCGACAGCGTGGACCTGGCCCGCGTCACGATGGAGTTCTTCGAGGAGGTCGTGCCCCTGGTGGCCCGCTCCGAGGAGCAGCTGACGGCGTTGACGGTCGGCATCCTGAAGTACAGCCGCGACCTGGCGTTCACCGCGGCCTCGTCCTACGCGAACGCGGCCGAGGCGCGCGGCACCTGGGACAGCCGGATGGAGGCCAGCGTCGTCGACGCGGTCGTCCGCGGCGACACCGGCCCGGAGCTGCTGTCCCGCGCCGCGGCGCTGAACTGGGACACCACCGCCCCGGCGACGGTCGTCGTCGGGATCCCGGCCCCGGATCGTGGCGGCTCGAACGGCGACGGCAGCACCCAGCGGGCCAGCCAGAGCGTCCGTGACATCGCCGCGCATCACGGCCGGGCGGCGCTCACCGACGTGCACGGCACCTGGCTGGTGGCGATCGTGTCCGGCCAACTATCGCTAACCGACAAATTCCTGGGCGACCTGCTGAACGCGCTGTCGGACGGCCCGGTGGTGATCGGCCCGACGGCGCCCATGCTGACCGCGGCCTACCACAGCGCCAGCGAGGCGATCTCCGGGATGAACGCCGTCGCCGGCTGGCGGGGGGCACCGCGGCCCGTGCTGGCCCGCGAACTGCTGCCCGAACGCGCCCTGATGGGCGACGCGTCGGCGATCGTGGCGCTGCACACCGACGTGATGGGGCCGCTCGCCGCGGCCGGGCCCACGCTGATCGAGACGCTCGACGCGTACTTGGATTGTGGCGGCGCGATTGAGGCTTGTGCCAGAAAGTTGTTCGTTCATCCAAACACCGTGCGGTACCGGCTCAAGCGCATCACCGACTTCACCGGGCGTGATCCCACCCAGCCACGCGACGCATACGTGCTGCGTGTGGCGTCGACGGTGGGCCAGTTGAACTACCCCGCACAGCCGTCCAGCATCGACAACAACGCCTTGGCGCCGGTCCCGCTGCCGGTCAGGAGTGGTGTGGCGGGGACGGGCGAGCGATAGTGATTCAGGCAACAGATCGCAGGCCGGTATCAAAACCGTAGCTTACGGGGCGATTTTGTAGGGTGCTCACAAAAACCTAAGACGAGGTTCATAATCTGTTACACCCGCCAAAACCGTTTCCACAGTGTTCTCTTAAACACGTGATTGCATTGCTTGCGCCCGGACAGGGTTCGCAGACGGAGGGGATGCTGTCGCCGTGGTTGGAGCTGCCAGGCGCCGCAGACCAGCTGGCCCTGTGGTCCAAGGCCAGCGGCCTGGACCTGGTTCGGCTCGGGACCACCGCATCGACCGAGGAGATCACCGACACCGCGGTCGCCCAGCCCCTGATCGTCGCGGCCACGCTGCTCGCGCACCAGGAGTTGACCAGGCGTGAGCTGCTGGTCGGTGAGGAATTCATCGTCGCCGGCCACTCCGTCGGGGAAATCGCGGCCTACGCCATCGCCGGCGTGCTGGCTGCCGATGACGCCGTCGCGCTGGCCGCCACCCGCGGCGCCGAGATGGCCAAGGCTTGCGCCATCGAGCCCACCGGTATGTCCGCGGTGCTCGGCGGTGACGAGGCCGAGGTGCTGAGCCGCCTCGAGGAGCTCGACCTGTTCCCCGCCAACCGCAACGCGCCCGGGCAGATCGTCGCCGCGGGCCCGCTGGGCGCGCTGGAGAAGCTCGCCGAGGACCCACCGGCCAAGGCCCGCGTCCGCGCGCTCGGCGTCGCCGGGGCCTTCCACACCAAGTACATGGCTCCGGCCCTGGACGGTTACGCCGCCGCGGCGGCCGCCGTCGCGACCGCGGAGCCCACCGCCACGCTGCTGTCCAATCGGGACGGAAAGCCCGTCGCCTCGGCGGCGGCAGCGATGGACACGCTCGTCGCCCAACTGACCCAGCCGGTGCGCTGGGATCTGTGCAGCGAGACGATGCGTGCGCACGAAATCGCGGCGATCGTGGAGTTTCCCCCGGCGGGGACGCTCACCGGCATCGCCAAGCGCGAACTTCGGGGGGTTACGGCCCGTGCCGTGAAGTCACCCGCAGATCTGGACGAGTTGGCAAGCCTCTAGACCGCCGGCTTTTCGCCAGGAAATAAAAACTGCAAACGTCAATCCGATTTGCACACAACACATTACGAAGGGAACAGGCCGTGGCCGTCACTCAGGAAGAAATTATCGCCGGTATCGCCGAGATCATCGAAGAGGTGACCGGTATCGAGCCCTCCGAGGTCACCCCGGAGAAGTCGTTCGTCGACGACCTGGACATCGACTCGCTGTCGATGGTTGAGATCGCGGTGCAGACCGAGGACAAGTACGGCGTGAAGATCCCCGACGAGGACCTGGCCGGCCTGCGCACCGTCGGTGACGTCGTCGCCTACATCCAGAAGCTCGAGGAAGAGGACCCCGAGGCCGCCGCCGCGCTGCGCGCCAAGATCGAGTCCGAGAACCCCGACGCCGTTGCCAACGTCAAGGCGAGGCTGGAAGCGGACAGCAAGTGACCAAGCCTTCCACTGCTAATGGCGGTTACCCCAGCGTTGTGGTAACCGCCGTCACGGCGACGACATCTATCGCGCCGGACATCGAGAGCACGTGGAAGGGTTTGTTGGCCGGCGAGAGCGGCATCCACGTACTCGAAGACGAGTTCGTCACGAAGTGGGACCTGCCCGTCAAGATCGGTGGACACCTCAAGGAGCCCGTCGATAACCACATGGGCAGGCTCGACATGCGCCGCATGTCCTACGTCCAGCGGATGAGCAAGCTGCTGTCCGGTCAGCTCTGGGAAAGCGCCGGCAGCCCCGATGTCGACCCCGACCGGTTCTCCGTCGTGGTCGGCACGGGCCTGGGCGGTGCCGAGCGGATCGTCGAGAGCTATGACCTGATGAACGAGGGCGGGCCCCGCAAGGTGTCGCCGCTCGCCGTTCAGATGATCATGCCCAACGGCGCCGCGGCCACCGTCGGCCTGCAGCTCGGTGCTCGCGCCGGCGTGATGACCCCGGTCTCGGCGTGTTCGTCGGGCTCGGAAGCAATCGCGCACGCGTGGCGTCAAATAGTCATGGGTGACGCTGACGTCGCCGTGGCGGGCGGCGTGGAGGGTCCCATCGAGGCGCTGCCCATCGCGGCGTTCTCGATGATGCGGGCCATGTCGACCCGCAACGACGAGCCCGAGCGGGCCTCGCGTCCGTTCGACAAGGACCGTGACGGCTTCGTGTTCGGCGAGGCCGGTGCGCTCATGCTCATCGAGACCGAGGAGCATGCCAAGGCCCGCGGCGCCAAGCCGCTGGCCCGGCTGCTGGGTGCCGGTATCACTTCGGACGCCTTCCACATGGTGGCGCCCGCCGCGGACGGTGTTCGTGCCGGTCGTGCGATGACGCGGTCGTTGGAGCTGGCGGGCTTGTCCGCCAAGGACATTGACCACGTGAACGCGCACGGGACGGCGACACCGATCGGCGACGCCGCGGAGGCCAATGCGCTCCGTGTCGCCGGTTGCGAGCACGCCGCGGTGTATGCGCCAAAGTCGGCGCTGGGCCACTCGATCGGCGCGGTAGGCGCGCTGGAATCCGTTTTGACGGTATTGACCCTTCGGGACGGCGTCATACCGCCCACGTTGAACTACGAAACACCCGATCCCGAGATCGACCTGGATGTGGTCGCGGGCGAACCTCGCTACGGCGAATTCCGTTACGCGATTAACAACTCGTTCGGCTTCGGCGGTCACAACGTGGCGCTCGCCTTCGGGCGCTACTGAGGCAGGACGTCCGGCGACCCCGCGGCCAAAGACGGCCCGCAGAGGAGCCGGACAACACGGAAGGAACGATCGCTAGAGCCATGACGGAGCTGGTTACGGGGAAAGCGCTCCCCAACGTAGTGGTTACCGGCATTGCCATGACAACCGCACTTGCGACAGACGCGGAGAACACGTGGAAGCTGTTGTTGGACGGCCAAAGCGGCATCCGCACCCTCGACGACCCGTTCGTCGAGGAGTTCGACCTGCCGGTCCGCATCGGCGGGCACCTGTTGGAGGAATTCGACAGTCAGCTCACGCGCGTCGAGCTGCGCCGGATGGGCTACCTGCAGAAGATGTCCACCGTCTTGAGCCGGCGGCTGTGGGAGAACGCCGGCAACCCGGAGCTCGACACCGACCGGTTGGCGGTGTCCATCGGCACCGGGCTGGGCTCGGCCGAAGAGCTCGTCTTCAGCTACGACGAGATGCGCGCTCGCGGCATGAAGGCGGTCTCGCCGCTGGCGGTGCAGAAGTACATGCCCAACGGCGCCGCCGCGGCGGTGGGGCTGGAACGGCACGCCAAAGCCGGTGTGATGACGCCGATCTCGGCGTGCGCGTCGGGTTCGGAGGGCATCGCGCGGGCGTGGCAGCAGATCGTGCTCGGTGAGGCCGACGCCGCGATCTGCGGTGGCGTGGAGACCCGGATCGAGGCGGTGCCCATCGCCGGGTTCGCCCAGATGCGCATCGTGATGTCGACCAACAACGACGACCCCCCCGGTGCGTGCCGCCCGTTCGACAAGGACCGTGACGGCTTCGTGTTCGGCGAGGCCGGGGCGCTGATGTTGATCGAGACCGAGGAGAGCGCTAAGGCTCGTGGCGCCAACATCCTGGCCCGGATCATGGGGGCAAGCATCACCTCCGACGGCTTCCACATGGTGGCGCCGGATCCCAACGGCGAGCGCGCCGGACACGCGATGACGCGGGCGATCCAGCTCGCGGGCCTCACGCCCGGCGACATCGACCACATCAACGCCCACGCCACCGGCACCCAGGTCGGCGACCTGGCCGAGGGCCGCGCCATCAACAACGCGCTGCGCGGCCACAAGCCGGCGGTATACGCGCCCAAGTCCGCTCTCGGCCATTCGGTGGGTGCGGTCGGCGCGGTGGAGTCGATCCTGACCGTGCTCGCGTTGCGGGAGCAGGTGATCCCGCCGACACTGAACCTCGTCAACCTCGATCCGGAGATCGATCTGGACGTGGTGGCGGGCAAGCCGCGGCCGGGCAACTACAAGTACGCGATCAACAACTCGTTCGGATTCGGCGGTCACAACGTGGCGATCGCTTTCGGGCGGTACTAAACCCGCCCTATAGCCCGGGCACACTCGGAATCAGGAGACCTGCGATGACAATCATGGCCCCCTCGTCGGTTGGTGAGTCGCTCGACCCTCGGGATCCGTTGCTGCGCCTGAGCAATTTCTTCGACGACGGCAGCGTGGAACTCCTGCACGAGCGTGACCGCTCGGGCGTGCTGGCCGCGGCGGGGACCGTAAACGGCCTGCGCACCATCGCGTTCTGCACCGACGGCACCGTGATGGGCGGCGCGATGGGCATCGAGGGATGCACACACATCGTCAACGCCTACGACACCGCCATCGAGGAACAGAGCCCGATCGTGGGCATCTGGCACTCCGGCGGCGCCCGGTTGGCCGAGGGGGTCCGGGCGCTGCACGCGGTCGGGCTGGTGTTCGAGGCCATGATCCGCGCGTCGGGCTACATTCCGCAGGTTTCGGTCGTCGTCGGCTTCGCCGCCGGCGGCGCCGCCTACGGACCGGCGCTGACGGACGTCGTGGTGATGGCGCCCGAAAGCCGGGTGTTCGTCACCGGACCCGACGTGGTGCGCAGCGTCACCGGTGAAGACGTCGACATGGCGTCGCTCGGCGGCCCGGAAACGCACCACAAGAAGTCCGGGGTGTGCCACATCGTCGCCGACGACGAGCTCGACGCCTACGAGCGTGGCCGCCGGCTGGTCGGATTGTTCTGCCAGCAGGGACATTTCGACCGCAGCAAGGCCGAGGCCGGCGACACCGACATCCACGCGCTGCTGCCCGAGTCGGCGCGGCGGGCCTACGACGTGCATCCGATCGTGACCGCGATCCTGGACTCCGACACACCGTTCGACGAGTTCCAGGCCAACTGGGCGCCGTCCATGGTGGTCGGGCTCGGCCGGTTGTCCGGCCGCACCGTCGGCGTGCTGGCCAACAACCCGCTGCGGCTCGGCGGCTGCCTGAACTCCGAAAGCGCCGAGAAGGCAGCACGTTTCGTGCGGCTGTGCGACGCGTTCGGGATCCCGCTGATCGTGGTCGTCGACGTGCCCGGTTACCTGCCGGGTGTCGACCAGGAGTGGGGTGGCGTGGTGCGCCGCGGCGCCAAGCTGCTGCACGCGTTCGGCGAGGCCACCGTGCCCCGGGTCACCCTGGTCACCCGAAAGACCTACGGCGGGGCCTACATCGCGATGAACTCCCGCTCGTTGAACGCGACCAAGGTGTTCGCCTGGCCGGACGCCGAGGTCGCCGTGATGGGCGCCAAGGCGGCCGTCGGCATCCTGCACAAGAAGAAGCTGGCCGCCGCGGCCGACCACGAACGCGAGGCGCTGCACGACGAATTGGCCGCCGAGCACGAGCGGATCGCCGGCGGCGTCGACAGCGCCATCGAGATCGGGGTGGTCGACGAGAAAATCGACCCGGCGCACACCCGCAGCAAGCTCACCGAGGCTCTGGCCCAGGCGCCGGCTCGCCGCGGACGCCACAAGAACATCCCGCTGTAATTTCTCGCGCGAGCAGACGCAAAAGCCCCCGACACGCCGAGCGTGCGGGGGCTTTTGCGTCTGCTCGCGGTGGGTACCTCAGGAGTCCAGGAACCGCTGAACTGCCTCGGTGAGTATGCGGCCGCCGTTGGTGTTGAGATGAATGCCGTCGATGTGGAACTGCCAGCCGTTACGCCGGGCGATCTCGTCGAAGCTTTGGCGTAGCACCATTTCCCGCCACAGGTAGTCGCGGTACAGCGACGCGAAGGAAAACCGGGTGAACGGTTTTGTCGTCGCCGCCGCGGTGAGGCGCTCCTGGAATGCTTCGTAGAACGGGATGTAGTCCGTGGACTCCCGGGCGGCCGCTTCGCGGATGATGCCGTTGTACGTGGCGAACAGGTCGTTGAGCCGCGCCTGCACTGGATGGTGTGAGCCGGGCGCTTCCCCCACCGGGGCAAGGGAACTCAGCGCGACCCTGGCGTTGGTCTCCTTTCGCAGCCGGCGCACGATGACGGCCAGGTTGTCGCCGAACCGCTCCGGTGTCGGTTCTTCCCGAAGCCCCTTCCACATGCGAGCGAATCGCCGGAAGTTAACAAAGACGCTCGCCATGATGTCGTTGGTGCCGATCAGCACGATGACCCGGTCCGGCCGGCGCGCGATCACCCGGTCCAGGCGCCGGACGGCGTTGACCGACAGATCCCCGCCGACGCCGAGGTTGACGAACCGAAACCGGTTGTTGCGGGGCCGCTTTTCCAGCTCGCCGATCCACTTGTAGGTTCCCCTCGACGCGGTCGTGCTCGACCCCAGGCACGCCACCGTTTCGGAACGCGGCGGGTCGGTCATGGCGCGCGGCCGAGGATGCGGCACAGCACCCGAGCGAGCTCGTCATCGGGTGAGCGCGGGACCTCGTCGGCGCGCCAAGCGACGAAGTCGTCGGGTCGCACCAACAACGCCGCGTCGGGCGCGAGCCCTGCGGCGGCGGCCCACGAGCCGTCGGTGTCGAGCGCGGCGCCGATGCGCCGCACGGTGATTGGGACGCCGGCGGCCTTCGACGCGCAGGCCGCGGCGTCCGACCATGCGGCGTCGTCGTCTCCGGTGAGCAGCGTGAAGCCGGGCCCGAGCAGATCGAGGGTGGAGACCCGCTTCCCGCCGTCGACGACCCAGGCATGCGGGACGCGGGTGCCCGGCTGCCCACGCAATTCGTCCACCAGCGACACGGCGTCGGCATCCGGCGGAACGGGATCGTCGGAAACCACTGCGGCAGAACGGTATCGGTATCCGATCAGCAGCGCGAACATCGGCGCCTCTTCGTCCGGCGGCAATAGCGGCCGGTCGTCGTCCAACCGCAGGAAGGCCAGCGACGGCCCGGTGAGCGACTGGCGCGCGTTGAAGCGCCCGACCGGGTGCCGCTCGGCATGGTAGGTGCCCAACAACGCCGGGTCGGCGGTCCCGTTCAAGACGCTGGCCAGCTTCCAGGCCAGGTTGTGCGCGCTCTGGATGGCCGTGTTGGCTCCGCCGGCCTTGAACGGCGGCATGGTGTGCGCCGAGTCACCGACGAGAAACACTCGGCCACAGCGGAATTGGTCGGCGACCCGCTCGTACGGCTGCCACGGCGCGACGTCGATGATCTCCACGTCGATCGGCTCGCCGATCGCTTTCGTCAGCATCTCGCGGCACCGCTGCGCGGTGAACTGTTCGGCGGATTCGCCGCGGGCGGGAAAGTAGGTGTTGATGAACATTCCGAAGTCGTCGCGCACCGGCAGAAAGATGCCCTCCACGTCCGGGTTTTTGACTTGGATCCCGTCCCCCGGACCGAGGTCGCCGACGAATTTTCGCCACGGCGCCCGGAAGTAGACGAACACGACATAGATCGGCAGCGCCCCGTAGCCGGAGGTCGTCACGCCCAGCGCGTCACGGATCGGACTGTGCACGCCGTCGGCGGCGACGAGATAGTCGGCGCGTACCGCCTCGGTCGCGCCCGACTCGCGATCGCGGATGACCGCGGTGACGCCGGTGGCGTCTTGTTCAAACGAGCCCAACTCGGTGTTGTAGCGCGCCTCGCTGCCGTGCCGGCGGATGTGGGTGAGCAGGATCGGTTCGAAGGCGCTCTGCGGGCAGTACTGGCCGCCGGGCTCCGGGCTGAGATCCTCAAACGGCGCGAAGATCGCGTTGACGTCGAGCGCCTGATGCTGTTCGGCGCTGTTGAGCGTCGGCTTGCTCAGCATGTCGGAAACGCCGTGGGCGATCGCGTGGACCTCGTCGGCCAATCCAAGGCCGCGCAGGATCTCCAGGCTGCGGAAGCTCAGGTTGCGCGCCTTCGGGTAGATGAACACCTCGCCGCGCTTTTCGACCACCAGCGAGCGGACACCGTGTTTGGCGAGCAACGCGGAGGTGGCCAGCCCGGCGGCTCCGGCGCCAACGATCAGAACCGGGACATGCTTCACGTTCATCGCCGCCTCCCGTCTACGCGGAACGGCTTAGTTCCGCTTAGGTTCCAATGTGGCACGGCACGGCGAAATGCGCAACAACTACGGCGCCGGTCCCCCGGCCATCGGCAAGATCACGTCTTCGAGCATGCGCCGGACATAGACCCGGTCGATCGGACGTCCGGTGATCACCCGCAGCACGTTGAGGCCCAGCGCGACGTCGGGGATCAGGCTGAGGTCGCGGCCGGCCGGGATTTCCCCGCGAGCCACCGCATGGTCGAGCACCGCGCGGACCACCTGCCGCGGGGTGGACAGCACCAGGTCGTCCAGGGCGGCCGCCAGGACGGGGTTGTGCATGGCCGCCGTCGCCACCCCGACAACCACCCGAATCATGTGGGTGTCAGCGTCATTCAAGTCGGGAGTGGCGGCAACCAGCGCGTCGATGTCACCGCGAAGGCTGCCGGTATTGGGCGGTTCGACGGGTCCCAGGCGCCGCCTCCAATGCGCGATCGCGTCGGCGACGACCACCTCCTTCGACGGCCAGCGACGGTAGATCGCCGCCTTCCCGACGCCCGCGCGCGATGCGATGTCGTCCATGCTCAACCGGTCATAGCCGACTTCGGCGACGCCCGCCAGGGTCGCGTCGAGGATGGCCGCGTCCAGCGAGCGATCGAGGCGTCCCGGACTGCGGGTCCGGCTCGACACGCTCGCCTGGCCGCTATCGCGCTTCATATGCTCCTCACGATACGGACTAGTTCCGTTCAATGATATCTTCAGCCGAAGCTCGCCACGAATTCCTTGGCCACTCCGACCACCCGCTCGCGATCGCGCGCAACCAGGCCGATCCGGGTCCGCCGGTCGAGAATGTCGTCGACGTCCAGGGCGCACTCGTGGGTGACGGCGTACTCGAACTCCGCGCGGGTCACGTCGATGCCCTCGGCGACGGGCTCGGTCGGCCGGTCGCAGGTCGCCTGAGCGATGACGTGGGACGCCTCGGCGCCGTAGCGCGCCACCAGCGACGCCGGCAGGACGCCCGAACCGGCGGACGGCCCGGGATTGCCCGGCGCCCCGATCAGCGGCAGGTTGCGGGTCCGGCAGTCGCCCGCCCGCAACCCCCGCCGGCCGATGGCGAAGTCCAGGACGTCCTCCGCCATGTAGCGGTATTCGGTCAGCTTGCCGCCAATCACGCTGATCGCGCCCGACGGGGCCTCGACGACGGCGTGCTCGCGCGACACGTCGGCGGTGCGGCCCTCGCCGGTGTCGATCAGCGGCCGCAGGCCCGCGTAGGCGCCGATCACGTCGGCGGTGCCGAGCTCGCTGCCCAGCGCGGTGTTCACGGTGTCCAGCAGGAACGCGATCTCCGCGTCGGACGGCTCCGGCACGTCGGGAATCGGGCCGGGCGCGGCTTCATCGGTCAGGCCCAGATACACCCGGCCCAGTTGCTCGGGCATGGCGAACACGAAGCGATTGAGCTCGCCGGGAATCGGAATGGTAAGCGCCGCAGTCGGATTCCCGAAGGCACCCGCGTCGAAGACGAGGTGCGTCCCGCGGCTGGGCCGTAGCCGCAACGAGCCGTCGATCTCGCCCGCCCACACCCCGGCCGCGTTGATGACCGCGCGGGCCGACACGTCGAACGACTGCCCCGTGCGCTGATCGGTCAGCCGCACCGAGGTGCCCGACGCCTCCGAGGCCGCGACGTAGGTCAGGATCCGCGCGCCGCGCTGCGCCGCCGTCCGCGCGACCGCGGTGACCAGCCGTGCGTCGTCGATCAGCTGCCCGTCGTAGGCCAGCAAGCCGCCGTCCAGGCCGTCGCGCCGAACCGTGGGCGCCATCTCTACGGCGCGCTGCGCCGAGATGCGCCGCGACCGCGGCAGCACCGACGACGGCGTCCCCGCCAGCGCCCGCAGCGTGTCGCCGGCCAGGAACCCGGCGCGCACCAGAACCCGCTTGGCGTGACTGAGCGACGGCAGCAACGGCACCAGCTGCGGCATCGCGTGGACGAGATGGGGGGCGTTGCGCGTCATCAGGATTCCGCGCTCGATGGCGCTGCGCCGGGCAATGCCGACGTTGCCGGTCGCCAGGTAGCGCAGGCCGCCGTGCACCAGCTTGGAGCTCCAGCGGCTGGTGCCGAACGCCAGGTCGTGCTTTTCCACCAGCGCCACCCGCAGGCCCCGCGACGCGGCGTCCAGCGCGATCCCCACCCCGGTGATGCCGCCGCCGATCACGACGACGTCCAGCGGCTCGCCGTCGGCCAGTGCCGTCAGGTCGGCCGTGCGGCGCGCCGCGTTCAACGCGGTCACGACAGGTATCCGTTCAGCGAGTAGGCGAGTTCGGCGGCCAGCGCGTCGGCGTCGAGGATCGGGCGGACGATCCGTTCGGATTGGATGGTCGACTGGGCGATGAGCAACACCATCGTGGCCATCTGCAGCGGGTCCCCGGCGCGGACGCTGCCGTGCCGCTGGGCCGCGCGCAGCCGCTCGGCCAGGGCGTCGATCAGCATCTGCTGGCTGGCCCCGAGGCGCTCGGTGATGTAGATCGGCGCCAGCTCCGAGTGCATCACCGACATCACCAGCTCGTCGTGGCGGAGCAGGTCGGCAACCGTAACGATCTGTCGCACAAGGGATTCCCGGTCGTCGCCCTGCAGCGGCGCGTCGCGCATCACGCCGACGATGCGCTGGGTCAGCAGCGCCGCGACGATCGACTTGGTGTCCGGCCAGCGCCGGTACACCGTGGGCCGGCTGACACCGGCCCGCCGGGCGATCTCGGCCAGGGTCACCCGGTCCACCCCGAAGTCCACCACGCAGCTGGCCGCGGCCGTCAGAATCCGGTCGCGGGTGTCCGGCTGTGCGTTACTGATTGACAGCATGTGTAATACTGTAACGCATGACGCACGCCGAGCAACTCCTCCCCCCGATGAAATGGAACGCGTGGGGGGATCCCGCCGCCGCGAAGCCGCTCTCCGAGGGCATCCGCTCACTGCTGAAACAGGCGGTGGGACTGCAGGATTCGGACCGACCCGACCTCGACGCCGACGAGGTGAAGCTGCGCCCGTCAGCGTTGTCACAAGCCGACAAAGACGCGCTGGCCGGCATCGTCGGCGCCGCGCACTGCCGCACCGGCGACCGCGACCGGCTGCTGCGCGCCGGCGGCAAATCCACACTCGACCTGCTGCGCCGCAAGGACACCGGCGTGCAGGACGCGCCCGACGCCGTGTTGCTGCCCGGGGATGACGACACCGTCGGCGCCATCCTGCGGTACTGCTCCGAGCACCGCATCGCCGTGATCCCGTTCGGCGGCGGCACCAGCGTGGTCGGCGGTCTCGACCCCACCCGCGGCGAATTCGGCGCCGTGGTGTCGCTCGACCTGCGCCGCTTCGACCGGCTCATCGAGCTCGACGAGGTGTCCGGCCAGGCCGTCTTCGGGGCCGGGGTCACCGGACCGGACGCCGAACGCCTGCTCGGCGAACGCGGGTTTTCCCTCGGACACTTCCCGCAGAGCTTCGAGTACGCCACGATCGGCGGCTTCGCCGCGACCCGGTCCTCCGGTCAGGACTCGGCCGGCTACGGCCGGTTCAACGACATGGTTCGCGGCCTGCGGATGGTCACCCCCGTCGGCACGATGGAGCTGGGCCGCGCACCGGAATCGGCCGCCGGCCCCGACCTGCGCCAGCTGCTGCTCGGCTCGGAGGGAACGTTCGGCGTCATCACCCAGGTGAGCCTGCGCGTGCACCGCGTGCCCGAGGCCGTGCGCTACGAGGGGTGGTCGTTTCCCGATTTCGAGACCGGAACCGCGGCCCTGCGCGCCGTCACCCAGAATGCCACCGGCCCCACCGTCATTCGGCTCTCCGACGAGGTCGAGACGGGGGTCAACCTCGCCACCACCGAGGCGATCGGCGAAAGCCAGATCACCGGCGGCTGCCTGGGCATCACCGTGTTCGAGGGCACCAAGGAGCACGTCGAGAGCCGGCACGCCGAGACCAGCGCGCTGCTGGCGGCCCGCGGCGGCACGTCGCTGGGCGAGGAGCCGGCGCAGGCCTGGGAGCGGGGCCGGTTCGCCGCGCCGTACCTGCGCGACTCGCTGCTGTCCGCGGGAGCGCTCTGCGAGACCCTCGAGACCGCCACCGACTGGTCGAACGTGCCAAGGCTGAAAACCGCTGTCACCGAAGCGCTTACGAGCGCGCTGGCCGAATCCGGCACACCCGCGCTGGTGATGTGCCACATCTCGCACGTCTACCCCACCGGCGCGTCGCTCTACTTCACGATCGTCGCCGGGCAGCGCGGCAACCCGATCGAGCAGTGGTGGGCCGCCAAGAAGGCCGCCTCGGACGCGATCGTCGCCGCCGGCGGCACCATCACCCACCATCATTCGGTCGGCGCCGACCACCGGCCCTGGATGCGCGACGAAGTCGGCGAGCTCGGCGGCAACCAGGTGGCGCGCGTCCTCGGCGTCGTCGCCGATGATCTCGATGACCTGCACGCCCCGCTCGTGCAGCCGGGCGATCGCGACCTGCGCGGCGCGGATCGCGGCGCCGTGACCCGAGACGGGATTGGTCAGCGCGGTCACCTTGCCGATCTCGCGCTGAGCGTTCACGGAATCAGCTTGCCCGGGTTGAGGATTCCGGCCGGGTCGAGCGTCGCCTTGACCGCGCGCAGGACCTGCACGCCGAGCTCGCCGACTTCGTCGCGCATCCAGGGCCGGTGGTCGGCGCCGACCGAATGATGGTGGGTGATGGTGCCG
>NZ_LZKK01000045.1 GCF_001672815.1 Mycobacterium sp. E796
GCAGGCGTTCCAGCCGGCCGGGGCTGGTGACGGCGGCGAAACCGGCCCGGACCGCCTCGACGTCGAGCTGTCGCTGCGCACCCGCCCCGAAGAAGGCCTCGACCGCCGCGAGCGCCACCACCGCGTTGTGGGCTTGGTGTTCGCCGTGCAGCGGCAGGTAGACGTCCGAGTAGACCCCGCCCAGGCCCTGCAGCTGCAGCACCTGCCCGCCGATGGCGACCTGGCGGCCCAACACCGCGAACTCCGAGTCCTCCCGGGCGACCGCCGCGTCGGCGCGCACGGCCTGGGCCAGCAGCACCTCCATGGCCTCCGGCGCCTGACGCCCGATGACGGCGACGGTGTCCGGGGCGCCCTCGGGCGCCCGGTGGATGATGCCTGCCTTCTCGCCGGCGATCCCGGCGAGGTCGCCGCCGAGGTATTCCACGTGGTCGATGCCGATGGGGGTGATGACCGCGACGGGCGCGTTGATCACGTTGGTGGCGTCCCAGCGGCCGCCCATGCCCACCTCGACCACCGCCACGTCGACGGGCGCGTCGGCGAACGCGGCGAACGCCATCGCGGTGAGGACCTCGAACTTGCTCATCGCCGGACCACCGTCAGCTTGTGACTGCGCGTCGACCATCTGCACGAACGGCTCGATCTCGCGGTAGGTCGCCACGTATTGGGCCGGGCTGATCGGATGCCCGTCGATGGCGATGCGCTCGACCGCCGACTGCAGGTGGGGGCTGGTGGTCCGGCCGGTGCGGCGGCCCAGCGCGGTCACCAGCGCGTCGACCATGCGCGCCACCGAGGTCTTGCCGTTGGTGCCCGCGATGTGAATGGACGGATACCCGAGCTGCGGCGACCCCAGCAGGTCCATCAGGGCGCTGATCCGGGTCAGGCTGGGCTCGATGCGGGTCTCCGGCCAGCGTTGATCCAGCAGGTGCTCGACCTGCAGCAGGGACGCGATCTCATCCGGTGTGGGAGCCGCGCTGTTGGCCCGCTCGGGCGGCTCCAATGTCATTGCAGCGCGGCCAGCCTGGCGTTGATCCGGTCGGTTTCCTCCTGGGCGACGCGCTGCCGGTCGCGGATCTTCGCGACGACCTGATCGGGCGCCTTGGCCAGGAAGTCGGCGTTGCCCAGTTTGGCGGCCGTGGACGCCAGCTCCTTTTGCGCCGCGGCCAGATCCTTTTCCAGGCGCCGGCGCTCGGCGGCGACGTCGATGGTGCCCGACGTGTCGAGTTCTACGACGACGGTGCCGCCGGACAGACGCACCTCCACCGACGCGGACGGCTTAAAATCGGGCTCCGGCGCGGTGAGCCACGCCAGCGACGTCACCGCCGCCACCTGGCCGCTCAGGTCGGAGGCTTCCACGCCGGTCAGCCGAGCGGGCACCTTCTGCCGATCGGCCAGACCCTGGTCGCTGCGGAACCGGCGGACCTCGGTGACGAGCCGCTGCATGTCGGCGATCCGTTGCGCAGCAACGGGATCCAGGGCGATGCCCGACGTCTTGGGCCACTCGGCGATCACCAGCGACTCCTGGTCGGTGAGGGCCTGCCAGAGCGCCTCGGTGAGGAACGGGATGACCGGATGCAGCAACCGCAGCAACGTGTCGAGCACGGCGGCCAGCACGGCGGTGGTGTGGGCCCGGCCCTCGGCGAGCTGCGTCTTGGCCAGTTCGACATACCAGTCGCAGAATTCGTCCCACGCGAAGTGATACAGCGATTCGCAGGCGCGGCTGAACTCGTAGCCGTCGAAGGCCGAATCCACTTCTGCGCGAACCTCTTCCAGGCGCCCAAGGATCCACCGATCGGCGTCGGTCAGCTCGCCTTGGGCTGGTAGCTCCGCCAGCGCGGCGCCGTTCAGCAGCGCGTAGCGGGTGGCGTTGAACAGCTTCGTGCCGAAGTTGCGCGACGCGCGGACGGCATCCTCGCCGACGGACAGGTCGCCGCCGGGGCTGGCGCCGCGGGCCAGCGCGAACCGCAGGGCGTCGGCACCGAACGCGTCCATCCAGTCCAGTGGGTCGACGACGTTGCCCTTGGACTTGCTCATCTTGCGGCCGAACTCGTCGCGGATCAGCCCGTGCAGGAAGATATCGGTGAACGGCACCTGCGGGCCGCGGCGGCCGCCTAGCGTGATGGCGTCGTCACCGCCGACGAAGGTGCCGAACATCATCATCCGCGCGACCCAGAAGAACAGGATGTCGTAGCCGGTGACCAGAACGCTTGTCGGATAAAACTTTTCCAGCTCGGGGGTCTCGGCCGGCCAACCCAGCGTGGAGAACGGCCACAGCGCGGAGGAGAACCAGGTATCCAGTACGTCGGGATCCTGCTCCCAGCCCTCCGGCGGCGCCTCGTCGGGACCGACGCACACCTGCTCGCCGTCGGGTGAGTACCAGATCGGGATGCGGTGGCCCCACCACAGCTGCCGCGAGATACACCAGTCGTGCATGTCGTCGACCCAGGCGAACCAGCGCGGCTCCAGGCTGGCGGGATGAATCACGGTGTCCCCGTTGCGAACCGCGTCACCGGCGGCCTTGGCCAGCGATTCGACCCGGACCCACCACTGCAGCGACAGCCGCGGTTCGATCGGCTCGCCGCTGCGCTCCGAATGCCCGACGCTGTGCAGGTAGGGCCGTTTTTCCTCGACGATCCGGCCCTGCGCCGCCAGCGCTTCGCGCACGGCGACGCGCGCCACGAAGCGGTCCATTCCGTCGAATTGCGTTCCGGTGTCGGCGATCTGGCCCTTGGTGTCCATGATCGAGATCATCGGCAGCCCGTGCCGGAGCCCGATCTCGAAGTCGTTGGGATCGTGCGCGGGTGTGACTTTGACTGCGCCCGTGCCGAATTCGGGGTCGACGTGCTCGTCGGCGACGATGAGGAGCGGACGGTCCACGAAGGGGTGCGGCAGGCTGGTTCCGACCAGGTGGCGGTACCGCTCGTCGTCGGGATGCACCGCGATCGCGGTGTCGCCGAGCATCGTCTCTACCCGGGTGGTGGCGACCACGATGTGCGGCTCGGCATCGTCGAGCGAGCCGTACCGGAATGACACGAGCTCGCCCTCGACGTCGAGGTAGTTCACCTCGAGGTCCGAGATCGCCGTCTCGAGCACGGGTGACCAGTTCACCAGCCGCTCGGCCCGATAGATCAGCCCCGCGTCGTAGAGCCGCTTGAAGATGGTGCGCACCGCGCGCGAAAGGCCCTCGTCCATGGTGAAGCGGTCACGGCTCCAGTCCACGCCGTCGCCGAGCCGGCGCATCTGGCCGCCGATGGCGCCGCCGGACTCCCGCTTCCAGTCCCACACCTTCTCGACGAAGAGCTCCCGGCCGAAGTCCTCTTTGGTCTTGCCGTCGACCGCGAGCTGCTTCTCCACCACGCTCTGGGTCGCGATGCCCGCGTGGTCCATACCGGGCTGCCACAGCACCTCATAGCCCTGCATGCGCTTTCGCCGGGTCAGCGCGTCCATCATGGTGTGCTCCAGCGCGTGGCCCATGTGCAGGCTGCCGGTCACGTTGGGCGGCGGCAGCACGATCGAATAGGCGGGCTTGGAGCTGCTGGCGTCGGCCTTGAAGTAGCCCGCGTCCAGCCACTTCTGGTAGATCGCGTCCTCCATCGCGGCCGGATCCCACGACTTGGGGAGCTGGTCGGCGGCGGGGTGGGGGGTGGCGGTCACCGGTCAATTCTAGGGAGACTCGGTTTGCCCGCGCGTAAGCGGTCGAATCCGCTGGTCACGCGGATCCGACCGCCACCGCCTCCCCGACGATCAGGGAATCGTGAGCACTTGGCCGGGCTGAATCAGGTCGGGGTCGGGGATGCCGCTGGCTTCGGCGATCACCTGATACTTGCTGCCGTCGCCGTAGAAGCGCTCCGCGATGGCCCATAGGGAGTCACCGGATTCGACGGTGTACGTCCGCGCGGCGGGTTCCGGCTCCGGCTCGGCGGCAGCCTCTGGAGCCGGCTCGGCAGCCGCCTCGCCCGTGGGCTCTTCGACCGCGGCTTCGGCGACCGCCTCGTCGACCTCGGGTGCTTCCTCGGTGGCCTCGGGTGCCGGGGGCGGCGGCGCGTCGGTCTCGGTCTTGGTGGACCAGGCCGCGCCGTCGGCGGCGTAGAGCACCAGGTTGCGGTCGTCCTGCAGCACGAGCCTGACGTCTTTCTTGCCCTGCGTGGCGGTGTGCCACACCGGCTTGTCGGCCGTGTACACAACGAAATTGCCGTCGGGCTGCACCTCGGCCCGCACCACGCCCTGGCCGTCGGTCCCGGTCGCCCAGAGCGCCTGGCCGCGCGCGGCCAGCACCAGGTTGCCGTCGTCCTGCAGGGTGAGGGTGTAGGCGCCATTCTGTGAGGTGAGAGCTTCGCCCCGCACCAGCTTCTGTCCCGCGGTGAGTGTGTCCGACACTTCGTTCCCCTCTCGTTGTCGCCGTCCGGCCGATTGGGGTCGGACGTCATTTCCCTTGTCCGATAAGGACAAACCTACTCATCCTGGTTCACCCTGGGCAGCCTTGAACTCGACGCAATCGAAAGCATCCGGGAACTGCCCGTGAACAGTCGGGACTACTTCTTGCCGCCGAGCAGCCCGCCGAGGAGATCACCGAGCGCGCCACCCTTGCCGCTCAACACACTGCCGAGGATGCCACCGAGGGATTTGTCGCCGGAGCCGCCGCCGAGGATGCTGCCCAGGACTTCACCCAGGCCGCCGCCGGAAGACGGCTGTTTCTTCGGCGCCTCGCTCTCCCCGCCCGAGCCGAGCCGTTTTCCGATGTATGCCAACACAATTGGCAGCACCACCGGCAGCAATTGCTTGAGCAGCTCACGGTCGCCGGCACCCCGATCGGCCAGGGCCGACGCGACCTGGTCGGCGTCGTTGCCTCCGAACAGCGTCGCGACCGCCTGGTGGCCGTCGGCCTCGCCGCCGCCGGCGTCGAGGAGGCCATGCGCGGCGTGACTGATTGCCATGGATTCGATCCGGCTGGCGTGCTCGGGATCTTCAGAGTTTTGTTGCAGGCCGCCGAGCAGGGCCGGCACCAGGGTGTGAACAGCGTTGTCGACGTCGCCTTCGTCGGCGCCGAGCTTGCTCGCGATTTCAGCGGTGGGAATCTGGGAGTACAGATCATCGAGACCGGCCATCGGTGTGTCCACCTTCGTCGAGTAGAGGCAAGTCGATTACGACACTAGACCCAGCGGACCCCGATCGAAAGCCGTTGCGGCAAGCCGGATCAGCCCAGCCGTTCGGTCTGCAGCGACACGCCGGCGGCCGGCAGTCGCGCCAGCAGCGCGTCGCCCATCGCGGCCGCGGGCGTCAGCACGCCGCACAGATCGGAGAGTTTGTCGCGGTCCAGCGCGAGGGCCAGACCGCACTCCCCCAGCAGCACCGAGGTGGCCTGGTAGCCCGGGTCTCCCCGTTGCTCCATGCGCGCCACGTAGCGGGCGCCGGTGGTCGTGGTGGTGTAGGTCTCGATCCGGTAGTAGCCGCGCTCGCGGGTCTTCTCGCTCGGACCGGTGCCGGGCTTGGGGACGACCCGCTCAACCAAGCGCCGCGGCAGGAACCGGAAGTAGCGGCTGCCCAGCCCGAACGTCGCGTTGCCGACACCGGTCACGATGGCCGATGCCACCGGCGCGAGGGCCGACGATCCGAAGCTCATGTTCTCGTCGTAGCGGAACCGCCGGCCGTACGCCCAGTCCAGCAACGCGTTGCTGCGCCGCACGATTCGCGTGTTGTAGGGCGCCATCATGAATCCCGCGGTCCACAGGCCGGACAGTTCCGGCGCCAGGTCACGACCGCGGCGCAACGGCAGGTCGGGCTGGGGACCCAGTTCCGGTTCGGCGCAGCGATCGGAGCTCAGCGTGTAGGGGTCGTTGAGCAGATTGCGGGCCTCGGGGTCGTTCGAGGCGGTGTCCAGAACCTCGAGCAGCGACGCGACGGTGCCGCCGGAAAGGCCGCCGCGCAAAGAGCGCACCACGAGGTGGGTGTCGCCCAGCTGCCCGGCGCCGTCGTCCTGCGCCGCGCGGTGCAGCGCGTACACGGTCAGATCCGAGGGGACCGAGTCGAACCCGCAGGCGTGCACGATCCGGGCGCCGGTGTCGGCAGCCTGCTTGTGGTGCAGATCGATGCTCTCGCGGACGAACATCGCCTCACCCGTTAGGTCGGCGTAGTCGGTGCCCGCCGCCGCGCACGCGCCCACCAGCGGCAGCCCGTAGCGGGTGTAGGGCCCGACCGTCGTGACCACGACACGCGCCCGGGCAGCCATCTCGTCCAGCGTCGACGGCGACGCGGCGTCGGCGGTCAGGACGGGCCAGTCCCGCGCCGATTCGCTCAGGGTGTCGCGGACGGCGCGCAGCCGGTCCGGCGACCTGCCCGCCAGCGCGACCCGGGCGCCCGCTCCGGCGCGCGCCAGGTACTCGGCGGTCAGCTTGCCGACAAAGCCGGTCGCGCCGTACAAGACGATGTCGAATTCGCGCGGCGTTGCGGTCACCGGCCCGACGCTACCCCCGTCACGAAAACGCCCAAAACAAGTAGTGCCGGGCGCGATGGCCCGGCACAAAATATAACACAATTTAAGAAACACGGACAGTATATTATTAA
>NZ_LZKK01000046.1 GCF_001672815.1 Mycobacterium sp. E796
CCGTTCACCGCCAATGCCGCCGAGGCCCGCGACATCGCCGAGCTGGCCGCGAAGTCAGATCGCGTCGTCATGGAGGCAATCCAATACCGCTACCATCCGTTGACTTCGCGCGTCGAGCAGATTCTCACGTCAGGCGAGCTGGGCAAGCTCGAGCGGATCGACGTCTCCTTATGCGTATTGCTGCCGAAGCGCTCCAACGCCAACGTCTACGACTACTCCCTTGCCGGTGGCGCGCTGATGACCGACGGAAGCTATACGGTCGACATGCTCCGTACGTTCGGCGGTTCGACCCCGGAAGTCGTTTCGGCTCGTGCGAAACTGGGCGGTCCCGAAGTGGACCGGGCTATGACGGCCGAATTGCGGTTCGCCGGCGGGCACACGGGCCGCCTGCACTGCGCGCTGTGGTCGTCGAACCTGTTTTGGGCGAGCGCCAAGGTGGTTGGGGATCGCGGCCGGCTGCGTTACCTCAGTCCGGCTGCTCCGCACTTGTTGCCCCGGCTCACGATCCGCTCGGCCGACGGCAAGCGGGTGGAGCGCTTCCCGCGCCGCACCAGCTATGCGTACCAGCTCGAGGCCTTCGCCGCGGCGGTGCTGCGCGGCGAACCGGTGAAGACGACGCCGGAAGGCGCGATCGAGAACATGTCCGTCATCGATACGATTTACCGCGCCGCCGGTCTCTCGCTCCGCGAACCGGCGTAAACGCCATGAACGCCGCGCCAGTCGACAGTCGAGAGGGC
>NZ_LZKK01000047.1 GCF_001672815.1 Mycobacterium sp. E796
AACTGTCCGCCGTCGGGGTGGCCTGCACCGACCAGCTTGAAGCGAAGGCGGTGCGCGATGCGCTGGCCGCCCACAAGCTTGAGAACGTCATGCTGGTGTCGGCGTTTCTGGCAGCGGCGGCGCTGGCCCAAAGTGTCGGCGGCGCAGTCGGTTACGAGCGCACCGCAGTGCTGTACGTGGAGCCCGACACCGCAACTCTGGCCGTCGTCGAGACCTCCGACGGCTCCATCGCCGACGTCTACAAGCAACCGATCTACGCCGAGTCCTACGGCGAGGCGATCACACAACTCAGCGGCATGGTCGCCGGACTGGAGAAGATGGAGCTCGCACCCGACGGGCTGTTCCTGGTCGGCTCGGGCGTCGACATCGCGCCGATCAAGCCGGCGCTGGAATCGGTGACGTCGCTTGACGTGAGCGCGCCGGAGGAGCCCGAGACCGCCCTGGCCCGTGGTGCTGCCCTGGCCTCGGCGAATGCGCCGTTGTTCGCGTCGTCGACCGCGGCGCTGGCCTACGC